>CAUVCH010000031.1:0-8200 GCA_963550265.1 uncultured Mitsuokella sp.
AATAAAATCCTTGATGAAATCATGTACGAGTTTGGCCTCGATGAAGAGCAGGCAAGACGTTATCTCGGTGCCTTTCTCTTCCATGGAGATGAGGTTCTGCGCATTATCGGCGACCTCTCAGGAGGAGAGCAATCGCGTGTCGCCTTTTTAAAATTGATGCTGACGGGGGCGAACTTTCTCATCCTTGACGAACCTACGAACCATCTTGATATCCCTGCGAGGGAAGCCGTAGAAGAGGCCTTGATGGCATACCCGGGCACATTCCTTGCTGTTTCGCATGACCGATATTTCCTAGACAAGGTCGCAAACTGTACCTTGGAACTCAAAGACGGTGCTCTGACTGAGTTTTGCGGCGGCTACAGTTACTATCTGATGAAAAAGGAAGCAGAAGAAGAGGCGCGCGCAGCGGAAATAGCAGCAAGTTTGGCAGATGAGGAAAAGGCAGCAGTGGCAAAGCCTATACGCCATGTGCAGTCGTCCGAAAATGAAAATCGCCGGCAGGAAAGAGCGGCTACAGAGGCAGAGAAAGACGTCGAGCGCGCGGAAGAAGGCCGCTTGAAGAGCATGAGCGATGAAAAGCGCGCAGAACTGGCAGCACGCGCGGAAGCTGAAATCGCCATGGCGGAGGCCGAACTCAAAGGACTGGAGTATCAGATGAACCAGCCCGATGTGCAGGCCGATCCAGCAAAGAGCATCGAAATTGCAGAGGCGTACGAGGAAAAGGAAAAAGAGATTGCCGAGCGCTACGCAAAGTGGGAAAAGCTCGTACAATAATTTTAGAAAAAATCACAGCCATCGTCACTTTATGATTTTGCTGAAAGATCTCATAAAGTGAAAAGGCAAATGCTGGGATAAGGCGCGGTCTTTTAGAGAGGCTGTCAGAAGTTTAAAAAGTTTTGTTTGGAAAGGAGGGGAGAAGATGACCGTTGAGCAGCAGACATTAGATGGATTGGTTCCACCAATTCCCGATACAAAGGAAACTTTGGAAGGGACGGTGGATTCTGTCATCTTTTCCCGGGAAGACGGGGGCTTCACCGTCTTTCGTATGAAACCCCTTCATCAGAACAGTCGTATTACCGTGACAGCAGAAAATGCGGCGCCGCTTCTCGGGCAGCAGGTCAAGCTTTTGGGCACATGGGTGCAGCACCCGCGTTTCGGGCAGCAGTTTAAGGCGGTTTCGCTTCACATTGAGGCACCGTCTAGCGTCGATGGCATCGAGCGCTTTCTTTCCTCCGGCGCCATTGACGGCATCGGCTCTGCACTGGCGCATCGCATTACCGAGCATTTCGGCAAGGATACGATGAAGATTTTGGAAGAACATCCGCACCGCTTAAAAGAAGTGACGGGTATCGGTCAGAAAAAGCTCGAGACAATCATAACTTCCTTTAAGAGTCAGTCAGAACTTCGCGATATCATGCTCTGGCTCGAGGTTCATGGTATCTCCAGTACTTTTGCTGCGCGCATCTATAAGAAATATTCTTCCTCTTCGCTGACTATGTTAGAACATCACCCGTATCAGCTCGCACGCGAGGTCGAGGGCATTGGGTTTCTCACGGCGGATGCGATTGCTAAATCCATCGGTATCGAGGGCGATGACGCAGCGCGCATTGAAGCGGGCATTGACTATGTGCTTTCCAAAATCGCGACGAGCGGGCACTGCTGCATGCCGGAAGACCCATTAGCAGAAAAAACAGCGGAGCTTCTCGGTGTCGATACCAGGCGTGTTCGTACAATCCTTGCAGACGCACTGAAAAGGAAGCATCTCTCTGCTGAAGATGTCGGCGCTGAGACGCTGATTTATCCGCCCTATCTCTACCGTGCTGAAAAGGCAGTGGCAAAAAAGCTGCTTCGTTTGAAGAAGAAAGCGAAGTGCATCGACCCGGCAGAAGATCCCTTTGACCTCGTCCACGGCTGGGAACAGGCGGGAGGCATGGAGCTTGCCAAAGCCCAGAAAGAGGCCGTTGCCGGCGCCATTTTGCATGGCATCTTCGTCTTGACCGGCGGTCCTGGTACGGGTAAGACAACCGTTATTCGCGCGATGCTCGACCTTCTCGAAGCGGAAGGCAGTTCGATTCTTCTCGGTGCGCCGACGGGGCGTGCTGCCAAGCGTCTTCAGGAAGCGACGGGGCGGAAGGCAGTGACCATTCATCGCCTCTTAGAAGCGCAGGGCGTCGGCGGAGAGCTCATCTTTATGAAAAACGAGGACGAGCCGCTGGAAGCAGATGTCGTCATCCTTGATGAAGTCTCGATGATGGACGTCGTTCTTTTAGATAACTTTCTCAAGGCAGTGGCCGATGGGACGCATGTCATCTTTGTCGGTGACGTGGATCAGCTGCCTGCCGTTGGCCCCGGCGCTGTTTTGAAGGATATCCTTGCCTCTGGCGTGGTTCCGAGCGTGTGCCTGACGGAAGTTTTCCGCCAAACGGGAGAGAGCACGATTGTATTCAATGCACACGCAATTAATGCAGGACGATTGCCCGTGACAGCGCATGAAGGAGACTTTCAGTTTTGGGAGATTCGTGATGCAGAGACAACGGCGAAGAAAATTGTCTCTCTTTGTGCGAATTATCTGCCGAAACAAGGTCTTTCACCGCTTTACGATGTACAGGTCCTCTCTCCCATGCACCGCCAGCCTTGCGGTGTTGACAACTTAAACCGCCTGCTGCAAGAAGCCATCAATCCGCCAAATCCGACAAAGAGTGAGTTTCGCTCAACGACCATGGTTTTTCGCGAAGGCGATAAGGTTATGCAGATGAAGAACGACTACCAAAAACAGGTCTTTAACGGCGATATCGGCTTCATCACATCGCTTAGCCCCGACGGCATTGCGGTGCGCTTTTCTGAGGAAACAGTGAAGTATGAAAAGCAGGAGCTCGGCGAACTGACGCTTGCCTATGCGATGAGCGTTCACAAGAGTCAGGGAAGCGAGTACCCTGTTGTCGTTATGCCGCTTGTGCCGGGGCATCGCATTATGCTGCAAAGAAATCTTCTCTACACTGCCGTGACGCGTGCAAAAAAGACCGTTATTCTTCTCGGTTCACGAGCGGCACTCAATGCGGCCGTTGAGAACGACCGCACGAAAAAACGTTATACCTTGCTCGCTCAGCGATTATATCATGGAAATTAAACAAGGAACTATTGATGGATCATCCGAAGACAAAAGAAGAACTCATTGAGAGACAGGCGCAGCAGATTGCTGTACTTGAGGAAGAAAACGAACGACTGAAGGGAGAGCGCGATAAGCTTTTGCGCCGCCTTGCTCATCATCGCGAAAGCTCCCCAGCAGCAGGCGGTTCTGTGGAAGTTGAACTTTACCCCAGAGAGAAGATGGAGATCCTCGTCGAAGTCGTGCGGGATGCAAGGTGCCGCCTCCTTGAGGGAAGCCGCCGTGCAGATATCATCGACGACTTTCTGAGGAGAAACCCGACGAAAAATTTGCCGGCACAGAAGGGCGAGAAGCTCAAGAAGATTCTCAAAGGCTATAAAGTTTTAGACGCTGCGACGCGTTCGAAACTTGAAGATCATCGAAGTGACAAAGAAGCACTATAAACTGCGCTACTACGGCGACAGCCGCTATACACTCTCACTTCCCTGCAGCGGGAGCGACAATCTTCGCGGTGGAAAGAACAGTGCGTCGAATATCATCAAAAGATTTTTTTAACGAAATCCACCGAGGTATACCGTGCACATTCTGCGCTTGCTTCACTAAGGTTTGTTCAGGCGTATCATATTCTTCCATAACATTTATGATAGAACTAGAATCTTTCCCAAAGTGTATAAAAGCGGCGCTTTTTCGGCGTCGCTTTTATCATTCGATACAATGATAATTTTTTGAGGAGGTAACCATGCAGAAAGCAACCGATTTATCCATCCGTCATTTTAACTTCTGGCCAAATCTCTCCGAAGAGGAAAAAGAGCTCCTCAGTCGGCACACCCGTCTCGTGACATTTAAAAAGGGTGACCAAGTGCATCGCGGGCCTCTCGACTGTATTGGTGTTCTCCTCATTAAGAGTGGGCAGCTCCGTGTCTACACACTTTCAGAAGATGGGCGTGAAGTCACGTTCTACCGCCTTTTTCCAGATGACCTTTCCATTCTTTCCGCTGCCTGTACACTGGAAGCTGTTTCCTTTGATGTCTACATTGATGCAGAGGAAGATACTGAGGTATTACTGACAGATGCGGGGACGCTGAAAAAACTTCTCGAACAGAATATCCATGCGCGCTGCTATGCTTATGAGCTCGCCGCGACGAGGCTCTCCGAGATGCTTTTCAAGATGCAGCAGATTCTTTTCCTTTCGGCAGATCGCCGCCTTGCCATCTTTCTGTTAGAGGAGAGCAAGAAATGGAAAAGCGATGTCATCATGCTGACGCATGAGCAAATTGCACGCTACATGGGCACAGCGCGTGAAGTTGTCAGTCGCCTTGTCAAATACTTCAGTCAAGAAGGATGGATCAGGACAGCAAGAGGGCGCGTGGAGATCATCGATAAGAAAGCGCTGACAGACGTGGCAGGTATCTGAATGCCGGATTCAGGAAAGAAAGGCCTCCAATTCTTCGGCGGAAAGCTGTCCGACAGAAGTCTTTTCTTTTGCGCCGTTCTGGAACGTCATGAGTGTCGGGATGCTCGTGATGCCAAATTCCTGTGCAAGTTCTGGTTCATCGTCAATATTCACTTTGCAGAGCTTGATTTTAGGATGTTTTTCAACATATGCATCGAGTATGGGGGCGAGCAAGCGGCACGGCATGCACCAGCTGGCCCAGAAATCTACCAGAACAGTTCCAGAAGCCTGCCTGACCTCTGCATCAAAATTTTCCTTTGTAATTGTAATTTCCATCATAGTGAACCTCCGTATAAACGATGATTTTAGTATAGTGAAAGCGTAATGAAAAATCCGTGAGCTGCGCACAGTCGATGGAAAGATTCGTCCTTTGCAAGTACATTGTTGACAAGCATAAAAAAACATGATATAATCAACGTCATTAAAGCGAAATGCAGAGATTGAGATAAGTAATCTTACTCATGTTTTTAGAGAGTGGCAGGCTGGTGTGATGCCATAGCAGGATAGGATGAAATACACTCATGAGCAGCAGGTTGAACGGATTTCAATAGGTGAAGTTTAAGTAGGCTGTGCCGGAACGCCACCGTTATCATAGGCTAGGATATGTTTGTATCTGAAAGGAGAGGCTTGCATCAGCAAGCAGGGTGGTACCGCGAGTTATCAGCTCGTCCCTGTTCAGGGGCGAGCTTTTTTGTTTTTGGAAAACAAACATAGAAATTTATTTCATCATAAGGTATTCATTCAGGAGGAATTACAATGATCATCGTCATGAGCCCAAAGGCAACGCAGGAAAATATCGACCGTGTGATTGAGCGTCTGCATGAGCGCGGTCTTACGGAAAACCTCTCAAAAGGTGCAGAGAACACCATCATCGGTGTCATCGGTGACCGCAAGGTCATCTCGGGACTTGAAGTCGGCATGATGGACGGCGTTGAAAAGACGGTTCGCATCACGGAGAAATACAAGCTCGTCAGCCGCAACTTCCATCCGCAGGATACGATTGTCGATGTTGCAGGCTTCCCTGTCGGCGGCAAGGAACTCGCGATCATGGCAGGTCCGTGCTCCGTTGAGAGCAAAGAGCAACTCTTGGAAGCAGCGAAGGCAGTGAAGGCAGGAGGCGCACAGTTTCTCCGCGGCGGTGCTTTCAAGCCGCGCACGAGCCCGTATGACTTCCAGGGACTGGCACTCGATGGACTCAAGATGCTTCGCGAAGTGGCGGATGAAGTTGGGCTTCGCGTCGTTACGGAGATTGTCGATAAGGAAGATATCGAAGCCGTTGGTGCATATGCGGATGTCTACCAGGTCGGTGCACGCAATATGCAGAATTTCCAGCTGCTCAAAGCACTTGGCAAGACAAAGAAACCGGTGATGCTCAAGCGGGGTCTTGCAGCAACAATCAGCGAATGGCTGAATGCCGCAGAGTACATTATGGCGGGCGGCAATGAGAACGTCATTTTCTGCGAGCGTGGTATCCGCACGTATGAGACATTCACGCGCAATACGCTTGATCTCAGTGCTGTTGCAGCAGTGAAGGAGCTTTCGCACCTTCCGATCATCGTCGACCCGAGCCATGGTACGGGTCGCTGGCAGATGGTTCGTCCGATGGCGCGCGCTGGTGTTGCAGCAGGCTGCGACGGCCTCATCATCGAGGTGCATCCGCATCCGGAAGTCGCCCTCTCCGATGGCGATCAGAGCCTTACGCCGAAGAATTTCAATGCGCTGATGAGTGAACTCGGTAAGATTGCAAATGTCATGGGGCGCACTCTGTGAGCCGGACAAATCTAGCCATTATCGGCGTCGGTCTTATCGGCGGCTCTCTGGGGCTTTGTCTAAAGGCGACCATGGGAGAGGCGATTCACATCACGGGATACTGCCGCACGCAGGCCTCCATGGATAAAGCGGTGCTTATGAGCGCGGTCGATGAGGTTTCTCCGGATATCAAAGCTGTCGTAAGAGACGCAGACATCGTATTCTTAAGCCCTCCGGTTCTTCAGATTGTCCCGACAGTGGAAAAAATTCTTCCTTTCCTGAAGCCGAGAACGATTTTGACAGATGCCGGCAGTACGAAGGAGTATATCTGGAAGCATCTCAAGAAAATTCTTCCCGATAACATCTATTATATCGCAGGTCATCCGATGGCGGGACGCGAAAAGAGCGGTGTCGAGGCGGCAACGAAAGACCTTTTCCAGGGAAAGGCCTATGTCATCGTCGAAAACACCGGCGCACCAAAAGAAGCTCATGAAAGGCTCATGCGTATTCTCCGCCACACCGGGGCAAACTTTACCACGCTAGATATCAAGGCGCATGATCGCTGCGCTGCTGTCATCAGCCATGTTCCGCATGTCGCTGCCTCAGCGCTCGTCACCCTTTTGAGCCGTTCGGGGAGCGATATCAACTCCTGTATGAAGCTCATCGGCGGCGGCTTTACCGATACGACGCGCATTGCGTCTTCAAATGCGGATATGTGGGCGGATATCTGCATGACGAATAAGCAGGCAATCGTCGACAATTTGAAAGGCTTGCAGACCATCCTCGGTGAGGTCATCCGGTCGATAGAGAGCAACGACCGTCCGGCAATCTACGACTACTTTACTGCGGCAAAAGAACGCCGCGACTTTGCACTGGAAAAAGCGACGAAGAAATTCGATCCGAACTGAGGAGAATAAAATAAAAAAGGTCAGGGCTTTTCTGCAAGACGACAGAATGCCTTGACCTTTTTTATCATGGTAAGTATGTTGTATCAAGAAGAGGAAGTAAAAACATGAAGGTAAATTTAGCGGATCTTGCCAAGGCATTTCAGATGTCTGATGTCTGTCAAGGTTACGTTGATATACAAGAGGGGAAGGTCATATTACTGGGGCGTGAGAACGATGAGGCGGAGATGGAACGCACGCTGAAGTTAGAAGAACACTGGGCGCGTTTCATTCCCATCCCCAATGTGATCGACGAAATGAGGCGCGATATGATGGAAAAATTCGCCGCTCGCCAACCAAGGAAGAAGCGTGAAGAACTGATACATGTCCTGAAGAAAGCCGGTGCAATGACAAAATTTTATAAAGCCATTCGACAAGGCGACCTTAGTAGCGCATGGGAAGCTTTTCAAAAGGCGTATATGAAAGAGGCAGCAAGAGCGTGGTGCGAAGAAAATCAGATAAAGTACGGCGAATAGAAAGTATAAGATCCTTTTATTTTCATATTAAGCAGGAATTTTTAGAGAAAGATAGAATATAAAAAAATATAAGATAATTATAAAATTTCTATAAAGAAAAGGGGGAATTAAAATGGCAAAGTTTTGTAAACAATGTGGTGGATCTCTTGCCCTGACGGATAAAGTCTGTAGTAATTGTGGAACACCGGTTGTAGATACAGCAGCGACGCCGGCAACGACACCCATTGAAAATATAAGTACATCACCTGTAGCATCTCCAGATTCAGTCTCGGCACAGTCGATAACTACAGAGAATCAACCGAGCATAGGTGCAGCAGCGACGATGGAAAAGCGCAGCTTGGTTAAACTGATACTTCTTTCTATTATTACGCTTGGTATCTATGCAATCTATTGGCAGTATACGTTTACTGAAGATATACATCAGATGGTAGGGAGGAAGACGACACCGAATTATATCTTAGTTTTAATATAT
>CAUVCH010000032.1:0-8166 GCA_963550265.1 uncultured Mitsuokella sp.
CTTGCGATACAAAACCTTAGTGGTTATAATGAGTAGAGTTATCAGCATTGATTGCATTGGAACAAAGGGATTCGGATGATTAAGGTTATTTTTTCTGATATGGACGGTACACTTCTTGATGAAAGCGGAAAGCTGCCGGCAGAGTTCGACGAGGTGGCGGCGGAGCTCGAGCGGCGCCGCGTGCTCTTTGCGCCGGCATCGGGGCGTCAGTATTACTCGCTGATCGAGAGTTTTCCAAAATATGTCAATCGCTTCCTATTTTTGGCAGAAAACGGGACGACGGTCTGCTATAAGGGCGAGCGCATCTATGAGAGTTTGATGGAGGATGCTGTCGTTCATGAGGTTTTGGCGGCGGCAGACGGCATCCCTCATTGTTTTTCGGTCTTTTGCGGCAGAGCGTACGGCTACATTCTCGAAAAGAACTGTGATGCGTACTTTTTGAAGAATCTCAGGAAGTATTACAGACGTACGATGCGAACGCCGCGCTTTTCAGAAGTTCAAGATCGTGCGGTCAAGCTTTCGTTTTTTGATGACGAGGGGCGTGCCGAAGAACGTATTTATCCGAAACTCAAGCCTTTTTCCGATCGTCTGCAGGTCGTTCTTGCCAGTAAAGAATGGGTGGATGTCACGAATAAGGACGCCAGCAAGGGGACGGCGATTGCAGAAATGCAGAGGAAGTTCGGCGTGACACCGAAGGAGTGTGCGGCGTTTGGCGACTATATGAACGACGCTGAGATGATGCAGGCGGTCTATTACAGCTATGCGATGGAAAACGCATACCCTGCGGTTAAGAAGCTTGCTCGTTTTTCCGCACCCAGCAATGCCGCACACGGCGTCATGCAGACGATTGAAACATTCATGAAGGAGGGGCTTATCTGATGCGCATTGACTACCATATGCACTTTGAAAAGGGCTCGTATGACAAGGATTGGGTCGAAGGGTTCTTTACGGCGGCAAAGAAGCGCGGACTTTCGGAAATTGGCATCTCGGAGCATTCGCATACATTTCCGGAGTTCAAGCAGCTTTACTACGATGACCTCGTCCTTGACGACAGCTTTATCGGGCGCTTTCAGCAGAAATGGCTGAAAGCGAATAAGTTCAAGTATACGCTGGACGAATACTTTGCCTTTATGCGCGAACTCCAGAAAAACCATGCGGTTAAAATCGGTATCGAAGTCTGTAATTTTCAGAACCAGGCGAAAGTCAAAGAAATTCTTGCCGCATATCCCTTTGATTACATCATCGGCTCTGTCCACTTCCTGCACGGCTGGGCTTATGACTCGTCCGAGATTAAGGCGGAGTGGGATAAGCACGACCTGAAGGATATTTACGAGTGGTATACGCAGGAAGTGGAAAAACTTGCGGATGCAGGGCTTTACGATGTCCTCGGGCATCCCTTTAACATTCGTCTGTTCAAGTATCTGCCGGATTTCGATGTCACGCCGTATCTCGAGCGCGCTGTGAAGGCGATGAAAAAAGCGAAGATGATCGTCGATATCAACACGGGAACGTATTACCGTTATCCGATTGAGGAGATCTCCCCATATCCGGATTTCATGCAGATTGCGGCGAAGTATGGCCTTCCCGTCATCACGACGAGCGATGCACACAAGCCTGAAGACTGCGGCCGTTATAACGAGGAAGCTGTGGCATATGTCAAAAGCTACGGCATTACGACGAGCATTCGCTTTCAGGGGCGCAGGCGTGAGCTCATCCCCTTCGACGACTGAGGGACGACTGAGGGATGAAAAGGATGTGTGCGTGGCGTGAGCAGAAGGGGAGCATTGCGCCTCCGCGTATTCTATGTTAAGATAAAACCAAGATAAAAATTAAGTGGAGTATTGTCCTATAGAATATGACTGGAACTTTCTCAAGAGAATGGGAGATGAAATTTTGCTGACATTACTCATGGTGCTTGACGCGCTCGTCGCGCTCGTCCTCATCGCATCTGTCCTCGGGCAGGAGGCGAAGTCGGACGGCATGGGCGGTCTTGCCGGCGGTTCGGATACCGTCTTTTCGAGTAAGGCGCGCGGCATGGATGCATTGCTCGCTCGCGTAACGGTGGGGGCGGGTGTGCTCTTTGCTGTCATCACGATCATCATCGCGCGCATGACAAATTAACGGAGAAAAGAATCCCCTGCTTGTGCAGGGGTTCTTTCCGTGTCAGGCAGGATTTTCGAAGGAGGAATTCGATGATTCTCAAAGGCGCGGAGCCGTTCTTTTTTTCCGGTGGAAGGACGGGCATCCTCTTAATTCATGGCTTTACAGGGCTTCCGGCGGAGCTTCTGCTCCTTGGCGAAGCGCTTTCAAAGGCGGGGTTCACCGTTCTTGCCGTCCGTCTGGCAGGTCATGCGACGACGGCAAAGGATCTCGCGCGCATGAAGTCGGAGGACTGGCTCGATTCGGTGCGTGACGGTTATGCGTTTCTTTCGGGAATGTGTGAAGAAATCTTTGTCTGCGGGCATTCGATGGGCGGGATTCTCGCGCTCCTATTAGCGGCAGAACGTCATGTGGCGGGGATCATCAGCCTTGCCGCGCCGATCTTCATTGCGCCGGAGCAGGGCGCAGAGCATCTTCCTGCGCGAAAGTACTGTGCGGGCGTTTTCGTGCCAAAGGCGCGGCGGAAGTTAAAAAATGTGCCGTCCGTCGTCAACGAGACGTATCGGGAGATGCCGCTTGTGAGCGTGTACGAACTCCTCGACCTCATTGAGCGAACGAAAAAAATATTGCCTGAGGTGACCGTCCCCGTGCTCATTCTCCACAGCCTTGACGACCATACTGCATCGCCGGAGAGTGCTATCTATATTCAGAAGTTCATAGGCAGCCAAGAAAAGAGCCTTTCTTGGTTCGACGGCGCCGGGCATCTCCTGCCCCTAACCAGCAAGCGAGACGAGGTCTTTAAGCAGACGGTAAACTTTGTCAAAAAGCATCAGCACGGACAGATGGTATGAGTGCTGTGATAAAAAATTGTGCGGATAAATAGAAAGAGAACAGAAATCAGGAGTTTTGGGAGAACTACATGGATTTAAAAGAAAAGATTTTAGCTTATATGCGGACGGAAGCCTATAAGCCGCTGACAGCAGAAGATCTTGCAGAAGTTCTGCGTCTCGAGGGCGAAGATCTCGTTCAGTATGGCACGGCCTTGGAAGCACTCGAAAAAGAGGGGGCAATCATCAAGAACCGAAGCGATCTCTACGGGGTTCCCGCACGTATGCACCTCGCTGTCGGCCGGCTCTCGATGTCGCCAAAGGGCTTTGGCTTTCTCATCCCGGACGTGCGCGATATGGAAGATGAGACGGATGTCTTTATTCCAGGCGTAGATCTCGGCACAGCGATGCACGGCGACCGCGTGGTAGCTCGCGTGCGCCCCGTAGAGATACCGGGGCGCTCCCGTGAAGGGGAGATCATCCGCGTCCTCGAGCGCGCAAATCAAAAGGTCGTCGGCACGTATGAGGCAAGCCACAATTTCGGTTTTGTGACGCCGGACAATACGAAACTTTCACAGGATATCTTTATTCGAAAGCGCGAGGCAAAGGGCGCGAAAACCGGCATGAAGGTTGTCGCTGAAATCACAAAGTGGCCGGATGGACGTCGGAACGCCGAAGGCAAAATCGTTGAGATTCTTGGCAGGATGGGCACTCCCGGTATCGATGTCCTCTCTGTCATGCGTGAATACGACCTTTCCGAGAGCTTTCCGGAAGACGTGCAGGCGGAAGCAGATGCGATGGAGAAAGAGCCAAGTGCCGAAGAGTGCCGCGGGCGCAGGGATCGGCGAGATCTTTCCATCGTCACGATCGACGGGGACGACTCGAAGGATCTCGATGACGGTGTCTTTGCACGCCGCAGAGCAGATGGTTCCTTTTTCCTCGGCGTTTATATTGCAGACGTCAGCTTTTATGTGCGCGAAAATCAGCCATTGGATCGTGAAGCGCGGGAGCGCGGTACGAGCGTTTACCTCGTTGACCGCGTCATCCCGATGCTCCCGAAGGAACTCAGTAACGGCATTTGCAGTCTGAACGAGGGTGTCGATCGCCTTTCTATGGCATGCGAGATGGAGATCAGTCCGGAGGGCGAGGTTACGAGTTATGAAATCTGCCCGACGGTCATTCGCGTCTATCGCCGCCTGACGTATAACGTTGTCAATAAGATTCTCGTTGCCAAGGAAGAAGCTTTTGTTCGCGACAACGAGGATATCGTCGAGATGCTCGAGACGTTGCGTGACCTCTCATATGTGCTGAAGGAGAAGCGCCACAGACGCGGCTCGATTGACTTTGATTTACCGGAAGTCAAGGTGAAGCTCGACGATAAGGGACATCCGATCGCTCTTATTAAGCGCGAGGGATCGTTGGCAGAATCCATCATTGAAGAGTGTATGCTGGCAGCGAATGAGACAGTTGCCCGGCATATGGACAAGAAGCATCTGCCGTTCATGTACCGTGTGCACGAGCAGCCGACGACGGAAAAGATCGAGCGGCTGAATGCACTTCTTTCGGTTTTTGGATTGTTTATTCGTCAGAGCGAAAGCGGTGATATCCGATCGATGGACGTGCAGAAAGCCTTGACTAAAGTTAAAGGGCGCCCGGAAGAGCGCATCGTTTCAGCGGTTGCGCTTCGTTCCATGCAGCAGGCGCGTTACAGCGAGATGAGCCTTGGTCACTTCGGGCTTGCGGCGCGCTATTACACGCACTTTACTTCACCGATTCGCCGCTATCCAGATCTCATCGTCCATCGCCTTTTGCGTGAGACATTTGAGTCGGGTACGATGCCCATTGAAAAGCAGGCGCGCTATGCGTCCATGCTCCCGGGCATTGCTGAGCACGCATCGAGCCGCGAGCGCATGGCGATCGAAGCTGAGCGCGATACGACGGATATGAAGAAAATCGAGTATATGGAGCAGTTTGTCGGCGATGCATTCACGGGTGTCATTTCGGGTGTCACGCAGTTCGGTATCTTTGTCGAGCTTGAAAACGGCGTCGAAGGACTCGTTCACGTTTCGACAATGGTCAATGATTTTTACGAGTACCGTGAAGACCTTTATGCTTTGGTCGGAGAGCGCACGAAAAAGCAGTATCGCCTTGGCGATTCTGTCGAGATTCTGCTCGTTCGCGCGAATACGAAGGAAAAGAACCTTGACTTCGTTCTGAAGGGTAATGGAGCTTATATTCCCGCTGCTACGGCAAACGCTTCCCATAACAGCAAGGGGGAAAAGTCGAAAGCTGCCGGCAGGAAGGAGCGTGCCGATGAAAAGAGGAAAGGCAGGAAGCGCAGCAAAAATGATATCGTCGCGGATATTCCTGCAGAAAATGAAAAAGCAGATGCAGGCAAGAAAATGCACAGCGAGCAGAAGGCAGACGAAGGAAGGACTCGCCGTGAAAATAGGCGCAGCAGCCGCAAACGCCGCGGAAAGGGCGCAGGCGAAGCGCACGCGGCAAATGCAGCGCAGCGTACGGCAGATGAGCATGCGCCGCGCAAGAAGCACGCATTTAGGAAAGATGGAAAGCGCGCAACATTGGAGAGCCGCGCACGCCGTGCTGTAAAATCGAAAGTACGGCAGGGCTATCGCGATTTGGGCATCAGCACGCGCGGTCCGCGCGATTATCACCGCATCAGGATTACAGGGCTTACGAGTGCCGTTTGGCCGGATCCGCCGGGCTTTGTTTCACAGCGGGCGCGCGAAGAAGCCAGCGCCCAAAAAGAGGCACCGAAATCAAAGCCGCGTCTACATCGCAAGACCGAGCGCGGCACCTCGCGCGCCAAGTGATTGAGGGCAAAGACAATGACAAAAGCGAGAGAACCTAAAAAGATCGTTGCGGAAAACCGCAAGGCGCGCCACGATTACTTTATTCATGAGACCTATGAGGCGGGCATTGCACTTCAAGGCACAGAGGTAAAATCCCTGCGCGCCGGTCATGTAAATCTGAAGGACAGCTTTGCAAGTGTCGAAAACGGTGAGATTTTTGTTGAAAATATGCATATCAGCTCTTACGAACAGGGAAATATCTTCAACCACGACCCTCTTCGAAAACGCAAGCTCCTGATGCACAAGGCAGAGATTGCAAAGCTGTTTTCTAAGAGCCGCGAAAGGGGCTTTACCATTATCCCGCTTAAGCTCTACTTCAAGCATGGGCGCGCTAAGATGGAAGTCGCGCTTGCAAGCGGCAAGCATAACTACGACAAGCGGCAAGACCTACATGCAAAGACGGCAAGACGCGAAGTTGAGCGGGCACTAAAAGACCGCCAGCGCTACTAAGCTGTCTGTTATCTGATACGGCATGTATATCTTTTGCCACGAGGCGTATTATAGAAATATAATGGATAAATCGCACAAAAAGACTGTGCTAGGTTTTTCAGAAAGGAGTATTTATGAAAGAGCTTTTATGGAATTTCTTTAAAACGGGGCTGGACGCGCCTCGTATTTCCGATTCTGCGGAGGTAAAGCGGATTTTTAACCGCACGCGCTGGCAGGTTTTTGTTTCCATTACGATAGGATACGCGTTTTACTACATCATTCGTCAAAGCTACTCGGTTATCAAAAAGCCGCTTCTCGCTTCCGGTGTTGTTGATCCGGCACAGATCGGCATCATCGGCTCGGTCTTTTTCATCACGTATGGTCTTGGCAAGTTTACCAACAGTTTTCTGGCAGATCGAATGAATAACAAGCGATTCTTTACCTTTGGCTTGTTCATCTCATCGGTGACGATGGCCGGCATGGGGCTTGTGAATTCCTTTGTACCGCTTGCCGTTCTCTGGGGCATCAATGGCTGGTTTCAGTCCTACGGTGCTGGGCCATCCATCGTCGCACTCAACCAGTGGTTCAGCAATAGACAGCGCGGCACGCTCTACGGCGTCTGGTTCACAAGCCATAATCTCGGTTCTTCCTTTGCGTACTTTGCCATTGCCGCAATCGTTACGGCATACAGCTGGAGCATGGGCTTCATCGCAGCGGGCGTCATCAGCCTGCTGGGCTCCATTGTCCTCTATAACACAATGAGCGACCGCCCAGAGACGAAGGGGCTGCCAAACGGCGCTGTCTACTACGGCGAAAAGACAGAAGAAGAGATCGAAGCGCAGAAGAAGCAGTCGGTCGGTTCTATGCAATGGAATGCGGTTGTCAAAAATCCTGCGGTTTGGATTCTCGGTCTTTCTTCACTCTGTGTCTACATCGCGCGCTATGCAGTTGAGAGCTGGGGCGTCGTCTATCTGACGGCGGAAAAGGGCTACGATATGATGGGCGCGGCAGGTGTCATGGCATATATGCAGGTCGCGGGTATCTTTGGTGCGCTCCTTTGTGGATGGATTTCCGATCGGTTCTTCCACTCAAAGCGCAACAAGCCGGCGCTCATCTATGGCTTATTGTATACTGCTTCTATTGCTGGCTTTGTCTGGGCACCGCAGTCTTTCTACACGGATCTTTTCTGTATGACGTTCTACGGCTTCACGATGGGCGCTCTCGTCTGCTATATGGGTGGTCTGATGGCGGTTGACATCGTGCCGAAGCGTGTCACGGGCGCAGCGATGGGGATGATCGGTCTCCTCTCATATGCAGGCGCTGCAATTCAGGAGTTTGTCACAGGTAAGTTGATGACAATCACGACAGTGAACGGTGTAAAGGTCTATGACTTCGGCTATGCTACAGAATTCTGGGTCGGTGCAGCGCTGGCTGCAACGCTTCTTGCACTTCTCGTTTGGAATGCAAAGCCGCAGGATGAAGCATAACTTTTCTACATAAGAGCGTGCGTTTTTCGCAACAAAGGCGTCTGCTTTGTATAGCAGACGCCTTTGTTATAGGATATATGGTTTTTGCCGTATTCTGCTAGGGATTAATTCTCCACCGTTACCTTGTTGCCTTGACTTTTCAGCCACATATCAATGCCGTTGCCGTAAACTTCGGTTGTGATGCGGTAGATGCCGTTTTTTTCAGAGAGAATTTTTGCCGTGGGGAGACGATCGAGAATAGCTTCAATGGAAGCACCGCTGTATGTGAAGGTGACACAGCGCAGTTTCCCGGCATACATGAACTGGACACGTTTGCGGAATTCCCCGTCACTGAACTTATCGCGGTAGGGAATAGAGAACTTTTCTCCTGTCAGCGTGAAGTCTGCAATGCGATCGATGCGGAAAATTGTCGGAAAGTCCTTTCGTCCGTCTGCCATGTAAGCGATGCGG
>CAUVCH010000033.1:0-8158 GCA_963550265.1 uncultured Mitsuokella sp.
ACTCCCCGCCCCAAAGACAAATGCTTTTATTCGCTTAAAGCTAACTATAGCACATCCATGGGAAAATAGCAAACACTTTTCCCTTTAGAGCGTATCAACAGGGAAGGCCATCCTTGAAACGCTTCATCATCTCATTTGTCAGACTCCAGTCATCCGGCTGCAGATCCACTTCTTCCGGGCGCTTCCATTCGGCAGTCTTAAGCTCCATACGGTCAAGATGTATCTCATCCGTCCCATCAAGGTCGGCATAAAAGCCTGCCAGAATATCCGCTGCGCTTCCCCATGGCTGCGACTTATAATAGCGGATATTCTTGAGCTTCAGACCGACCTCCTCCATGGCTTCGCGCGCAGCCGTCTCCTCGAAAGTCTCGCCGATTTCTGTAAAACCTGCAACAAGCGCATAGTAATACCCGCGCGGCCCTGCATACTTTGTCAACAGAATCTTTCCGTCATGGATGATGGCAACGATGACCGCCGGGTTGATGCGCGGATAAATTGTATTGCCGCAGTGCGGACAGATTAGGCTGCGCTCCTTCTCTCCCATGACTGTCGTCTCTCCGCACGTTCCGCAAAAGCGATTGGCGCGGTACCAAGCCGCTAAGTGATACGCAGTATAAAGCGCAAAAAAACTCGCTTGCTTCGCATTCTTCGTCTCACGCACTTTTCGCATTGACGTATAGGAAAATCCCGTGGGAACCGCTTCGACTTCCTCTGCCAGATAAAAGGCAGCATCGCCGATTGTAAACAGGTAGATAATCACTTCCGGCTGATTCATCTCAGCGTACGTCGGAAAGAGTTTCCCTTCCCCTTCCCGCACGAGAACGTCATTTCCCCTGAAAACGAAGACAACGCTTCCCATATGGGGCACAGTTTCCGGCCGATAGGTATTATCGAGGTGTTTTGGTGCAATATCCTGCAGCATGAATCTTTCCTTTCCTGAGCGATGCGAAGAAAAAGAATCTCCCTATTTTTCCTTGCAAAGACAACGGACAAGGGGTAGTATAAGTATGCTTTCGTGAGCCATTCTCACCTAGTAAAATCCGTTAAATTTTTTTTAAACACAATTTCAGGAGGTATCATCTTGGCAAGCGAATACATCCTTCTTCTCATCGTTCTCGCCTTGAGCTTCTTCGGGCACAATATGACCGTTGTCTACGCGACGCTCATCGTCCTCGCGCTCAAAGTCCTCGGACTGACAACGCTCCTAAACGCATTGGGATCGCAGGGACTCAATTGGGGCATCATCCTCCTCACCGCTGCTATCCTCGTCCCCATTGCGACAGGCACCATCACGGGAACGACCATGCTCGAGTCCTTAAAGAGTCCGATGGGTATCGTCGCCATCATCGCCGGTGTCCTCGCAGCTGTCGCAGGCGGCGGCGGGCTGACACTTCTAAAGGAACAGCCGCAGTTCGTCCCCTCGCTCATCCTCGGCACGATGGCAGGTGTCTTCTTCCTGAAAGGCATTGCCGTAGGCCCTTTGATCGCCGGCGGACTGACGTATTTCATCCTATCCATCGTCTCACATTTCAATCATTGACACGCGCCATATTCATGCAGGTGATTCCTGCTTTGAAAAGCATCGTATCATCTCTTAAACTACAGCAAAGCGGGTAACACGAAAAGCTCATGTTGCCCGCTTTTTAACTTTATCTCGGCAGCGGTTTTCTCTCATTTAGTCGCTATAATAAGAATTTCCTTTTTCCTCTGCCACACTCGTAGGTTCCGAATGCCCCGAGAGGAGAACGGTATCGTCCGGCAGCGTCAAGACTTTTTCCCGGATGGTCTGCATCAAGGTCTGATAATCCCCACCATACATATCCGTCCTGCCAAAACTTGCCTTAAAAATCGTATCGCCGACAAAGGCAACGCTGTCTTTCTCGCTGTAATATAAGACACCGTCCGTCGTATGCCCCGGGGCATTGATGACCGTTACATAGAAATCCGGCTTTCCCTCAAGAGCAATCCGGCTTTTCTCTGTCATATAGGTGACGTTTTCAAGGCAAATCGGCTTTCCAAACTCTGTGGAAAGGTTCCAGACAGGATTTTCGCTGTAGTCGCGGCCATGTTCCCCCATGATGACAGAAACATCCAATGCTTTTTGCAGTTCGTTCACGGCACCGATGTGGTCGGCATGACCATGCGTCAGAAGAATCTTTTCAATCGTAAGGTTTTTCTCGCGAATCAGTTTCAAAAGTTCTTTTGCCTGTGCGCCGGGGTCAATTAAAAAGCCGTGTTTCGTCTCGTCATCGATATAGAAGTACGCATTCGTCGGGATATATTCCATGACGGTGGCTGTAAATATCATCTTGTCACTTCCTTTAAAAGAAGTTCTGCCAGTCAGCGGACAGAGAGCTTTTCTTCTATCTTGTCGAGGAGAATATCAGCAAGCTCCCGCTTTTTCATCAGCGGATAGGACTCTTTGCTTCCCTCGCGGGAAAAGACAATGATGCGGTTCGTGTCGACGGCAAAGCCCGCGTCCTTTTTCGAAACGTCGTTTGCTACGATGAAGTCAAGGTTCTTTTTTTCAAGCTTTCCCTTGGCATATTCTTCGACATTCTGCGTCTCCGCTGCAAACCCCATAAGGATCTGATGCTGCTTTTTCTCTCCGAGTTCTTTCAAAATATCCGGATTTCGAACGAGAGTTAGTTGAAGTTCGCCATCCTTTTTCTTGATCTTATCCACTGCGACGCGCGCCGGCCGATAGTCGGCAACGGCAGCAGCTTTTACGACAGCGTCTGCGCTTTCGAATTCTTTCAGCACAGCATCGTGCATATCACGTGCGGATTCCACCGGAATGTGCCGAACGCCCGTGGGCACCTGCAGCGCAGTCGGTCCCGAGACGAGGACGACGTCTGCGCCGCGAAGTGCTGCAGCTTCTGCCACAGCGTAGCCCATGCGTCCCGTCGAGCGATTGCCAAGATAGCGGACAGGGTCGAGCGGTTCGACCGTACCGCCCGCCGTGACCAAAATCTTCTTCCCCGCAAGCGTCTGTTTCTTCTGAAAGAAGTTTTCCAGCACCGCCACGATAGCGGCAGGCTCTGGCAGGCGCCCCTTACCCTCAACACCGCAGGCAAGAACTCCCGTCGCAGGTTCTATTATTTGGGCACCGCGTGCCTTCAAACGTTCGATATTCTCCTGTGTCACAGGATTTTCGTACATATTTGTATTCATCGCCGGCGCATAAAATACGGGTGCCGTTGTCGCAAGAATCGTTGTCGAGAGCATATCGTCTGCGATGCCAGCCGCTGCCTTTGCAAGTATGTTTGCTGTCGCAGGTGCAATCAGCATGACGTCAGCAAGCCGCGCAAGTGCGATGTGTTCGACATGAAAGGCAGTCTTTGCCCACATATCAGCGACGACCGCCTCGCCTGAAATTTCTTGAAAAAGACGCTCTGTGACAAACGCCGTCGCTTCCTTCGTCATGACGACATGGACATGTGCGCCGAGCTTCTTCAAGCGGCTTGTAATTTCCACCGCCTTATAGGCAGCAATGCCGCCTGTGACCCCCAGGACTATGTGCCTATCTGCGAGCACATTCATTTATTGATTCTCCTTGGCAATCTTGTAGCTGATCTTACCCTCGACAATCTCTTCGAGTGCATTCGTCACGTTCTTCGTGGAATGTGCCTTGAGTTTCTTAAGAGGCACGCCGTCGAGAAGCTGACGAGCGCGGCGCGAAGCGAGAACGACGAGACCATAACGGCTGTCGACTTTCTGCATCAAAGCGTCTGTCGAAGGGTTAACCATGCTCATTTCTATCTGGCTGCTGACTTTCATTTTTTAAGCACCTCGTCTATCCGTTCATTTTTTTCTGCACGGCTGTGTTCCGCTGTGATAATGGATTGAATCCTTTCCACCGCCCGATTGACTTCGTCATTCAGGACAACATATTGATATTTCTTGCCGATGGCGATTTCTTTCTTTGCTGCGCCAAAGCGCCGTGCGATGGATTCGTCCGTCTCCGTGCCGCGTCCGCGTATGCGCCGCTCAAGTTCTGCAAGGCTCGGCGGCAAAAGAAAGATGAAAATACCATCGGGGCACTTTTTCATGACATCCAGTGCCCCCTGGGTATCAATTTCAAGAAGTACGTCCTGTCCTTTTTTGCGCCGCTCTAAAATCTTTCCGAGTGGCGTTCCATAGTAATTGCCGTACACATTCGCGTACTCGAGAAAGCCGTCTTCGGCAATCTTCTGTTCAAAAGCTTCCTTTGTCAAGAAATAGTAATTCTCTCCGTCAACTTCGCCTTCCCGCGGCGCACGCGTCGTCGCCGAAATCGAGTAGCCAAGCGTCGGCGTTGCTGCGAGAAGTGCTGAGCAGACCGTGCCCTTTCCCGTTCCCGACGCGCCGGAAACGACGATGAGAAGTCCCTTGCTCATAGCGCATCCTCCAACTCGGTCTCCTTCTTTCCCTTATCGTCCGACTGTTCTGCCGCCGCGCGACCGGCTACCGTCTCCGGCTGTACGGCAGAAAGGACGATATGATCGTTGTCCATCACAAGAACGGCACGCGTCCGGCGTCCATACGTCGCGTCAATCAGACGGTTCTCATCGCGTGCCTCCTGTATGATGCGCTTGATGGGCGCGGATTCTGGGCTTACTATTGCAGTCAGTCGATTGCCTGAAACAAAGTTTCCAAAACCAATATTGATCAATCGGATGTCCATCGCACTACCCTTTCCGCGTAGTTCTTACTCAAGATTCTGCACCTGCTCGCGTACTTTTTCCAGCTCGCTCTTCATCGAGATGACGATGCGCGTTGCGTCAGCAAAATTACACTTTGAGCCAATCGTATTTGTCTCGCGGTTCATCTCCTGTACGAGGAAATCGAGCTTGCGCCCGACCGGCTCTTCTGCATTCGCTAGCATGTTCTTAAACTGGTCGAAATGGCTTTTCAACCGCACGAGCTCCTCTGTAAAATCCGTTTTGTCGGCGTAGATGGCAGCCTCTTGAATGAGACGTGTTTCGTCCACTGCCGCATCGCCCAGGAGCTCTTCCATCGCCTCTTTTAAATGCGCACGGTACTGCGCAGCGATTTTTGGTGCAAGCTTTTGCAGTGCTTCGCGGCTTTCCTCCAACGTATGCAGTCGGCAGGAAAAATCTTTGCCGATGTACACGCCCTCCTGCTGCCGCATGGCATCGAGATGCTGCAGGGCTTCTTCTGCTGCTTCTATCAGCAGTCCTTCAAATCCTTCAGGAAGCTTTCCTTCTTCTACCGTCAAAACATCGGGATAGGAAGCAATGGCAAGCACGTCGTCGGGCGCCGCCACATGAAGAATATTGCCGATTTTTCTCCATGCATCACGATAAGCATACACGAGCGCTTCATTGACACGAATCTCCTGCACACATCCTGCCATGCTTGCAAAACGTATGTAGAAATCAACCTTGCCGCGGGAAAGATACGTCCGCGCGAGTTTGCGCAGCTTGTCTTCGACAGAGACAAGAGCGAACGGCATATGGAAGTTCAGCTCGAGAAATCTCTGATTGACAGCACGCACCTCGACGCGGAGAGAAAAATCTTCTGCCGCCTTCTCACTTGCACCAAAGCCTGTCATACTGCGAAGCATGTCATTCCTCCACTTCGCCCGTGAAGACTAGCTCTGCAGGACCTGTCATAAGGACATGATTATTTTCCGCCCATTCAATAAGCAGCGTGCCGCCGTCAAGCTGTACTTCTGCTTTGCGATTTGTCCGACCAGTTAGGACACTCGCGACAAGCGTCGCACAAGCTCCCGTGCCGCAGGCGAGCGTCACTGCTGCGCCGCGCTCCCAAACGCGCATACGGACATGTCCCCTATCGAGCACTTCAACAAACTCTGTATTCGTGCGCTTAGGAAATGCCGCATGATGCTCAAAATGTGTGCCAACTTCATGAATTGGAAAGCTCTTGATCGCATCGACAAAGACAACGGCATGCGGATTGCCCATCGAGACACAGGTCATCTTGTATACCTTGCCGAGCACTTCGATATTCTCATCAACAACCTTGCCGTCACCATAACCAGTGACCGGAATTTCCGCAGCGAGAAGACGCGGCTCGCCCATATCCACGCGGACGCCCGTCACTTTTCCGCCTTCTTCCATAATCTTTGGGACAAGAATACCTGCTCCTGTCTCCATCTGAAATTCCTTTTTCACCGTCAGCTTGTTATCGTAAAGATAACGCGAGACGCAGCGAATGCCGTTGCCGCACATCTCCGCCTCACTTCCGTCTGCATTGATGACGCGCATGCGGAAATCTGCCTTATCCGACGGCTCGATGGCGAGAATGCCATCGGCTCCGATCCCATAGTGACGGTCACAAAGTTTTTGCGCCATCAGCGCATAGTTGCGGTGAATGCCGTCAAGTGCATCGAGCACGATGAAATCATTGCCGCAGCCCTGCCATTTTGTAAACTGCATGGAAATTCCTCCGTGAGGTTCTACCTGTTCTTTATTTACATCATTATATGGTGTTATGCCCCCGCATGCAAGGGGCGCGGAGAAAAATCCTACCTCGGCAAGAAATGCTTTCTCAGAATTGACACATGCCTCATTTTTCTATAGACTACTTAAACAAACCGCACACCTTTTGTATCAGAAAGAAGGAGCCTCCATGGCAGAAGAAAAAACAGCACTGACCGTTGAAGAACTCGTAGAAAAGATCACGATCGCCGACATCTATCGCGCGGCAAAGCAGCTTGAAGGTACCACGCGAAAGACGCAGCTCATCGAAAGCGACTACTTTTCCGAGCTCTCCGGCAACCATGTCTACTTAAAACCGGAAAATCTCCAGCACACAGGCGCTTTTAAGCTCCGCGGTGCCTTCAACCGCATCAGTCAGCTCAGTGAAGACGAGAAGAAGGGCGGCGTCATCACCGCTTCTGCCGGCAACCATGCACAGGGCGTTGCCTTTGCAGCGCAGAAACTCGGCGTCAAGGCCGTCATCTGCATGCCTGCAACCACGCCGATTCTAAAGGTCGAAGCGACGCGCGCCTACGGTGCCGAAGTCGTCCTCTTCGGCGATGGCTTTGACGATGCCTTTGCACACAGCCTCGAGCTGCAGAAACAGCACGGCTACATCTATGTTCATCCGTTCAACGACCTTGCGGTCATTTTAGGACAAGGTACGACGGCGCTCGAGATCGCCGAGGAACTAAAGGACGTTGATGCCATTCTCTGCCCTATCGGCGGCGGCGGCCTTGCCTCAGGTGTTGCGCTTGCAGCAAAATCCATCAACCCTCAAGTCAAAGTCATCGGCGTCGAACCAGAAAATGCCGCCTGTATGAAGGCAGCTATACAAAGGGGAAAGATTGCGACGCTTTCTTCTGCGGACACCGTTGCCGACGGCTGTGCCGTCAAGACCGCCGGTACGCTTTCCTATGCTTTCTGTAAAAAATATCTCGACGACATCATCACTGTCTCCGAAGTCGAAATCATGAACGCACTCCTCTCCCTCATCGAAAAGCACAAACTCGTCGCAGAAGGCGCCGGTGCTCTCTCGCTCGCTGCCCTCCAAAAGCTCGACTTTCACGGCAAGAAAGTCGTCGCCATTATCTCTGGCGGCAACGTCGATATTTCTACCATCTCCGCTCTTATCGACAAGGCGCTCATCGCCCGCGGCCGCGTCTTCCGCTTCTCTGTTCTCCTGCCGGATAAGCCTGGTCAGCTGCTCAACGTCTCGCGCATCTTAGCTGAGGAAAATGCGAACGTCATCAATCTTGATCACGACCAGACGCAAGTCACCGACAGCTTCCAAAAAGTCGTTCTGACAGTCACTGTTGAGACCCATGACCACGATCACATCAACCGCATCATTACGGCACTGCATAAAAACGGCTATCAGCTGAATATAATCTATTGAAGCAGATACCAACATAAAAAGGACCACTAATATAAGTGGTCCTTTTTATCGCTCAAGCAGCCATACCGACAGCTTCCTTGTCATATATAACGATATCGTTATAAGCAACAATTATTTTATACTGAGCAAAAAACATCAAGGGGGGGAATAACAGCGCACCGACAATAGCAAGAATGATAATTGTCGAATCTGATAGACGCTCACTTTCCATCTGTCGTATATCCTTCGCCTCATTCAACGTCGCACAGACCTTTGACAGGTAGATAAGACCGTAGATACCAAGTGTAATGATGCTAGATATTAAAACTAAGAT
>CAUVCH010000034.1:0-7961 GCA_963550265.1 uncultured Mitsuokella sp.
GTCCTAAAAGCAGTTGCGCAGAAAGGCTTTCTACTATATAATACAGAAGATTTACTACGCATGAAAGGTGGCCTGCGTGCCACCGGGAGATCCTTTATGACACATGATCTTGCTATCATCAATACCTTCGTCCTTTACATCGGCATCATGATGGCGATTGGCATTTATTACTACCGCCGCACACGCAATATGAGTGATTACTTCCTCGGCAACCGCAAGCTCGGCGCATGGGTTACCTCGCTTTCTGCAGAAGCCTCCGATATGAGCGGCTGGATGCTGATGGGCGTGCCGGGCTTTGCCTATCTCGCAGGACTGAATGCCGGCTGGATAGCGGTCGGCATCGCTCTTGGCACCTGGGCTAACTGGCACTTCATCGCCGCGCGTCTTCGCCGCTACACGGAGCTTGCCGATAACGCGCTGACGCTTCCCGAGTTTTTGCAGAACCGCTACCTTGACCGCACCAACCTCCTGCGCATCGTGCCGGCCATTTTCATCTTGATCTTCTTTGTCATCTACACGGCGTCGGGCTTTGTCTCTGCCGGGCGTCTTTTTGAAACGGTCTTCGGCATGCCCTACGCCTATGCCGTTTTCCTCGGCGCTGGCTCTGTCGTGTTCTACACGCTGATCGGCGGCTTTCTCGCCGTCTCGCGGACGGACTTTATCCAGGGCGTCATGATGTTCTTCGCCATTCTCATCGTTCCCATCTGCGGCGCGATGGAGTCGGGCGGCTTCCTGCATGTCATGGATGAACTCCAGCAGGTGCAAAGCTCTATGCTTCAGCCGCTGACAAAGCCGGACGGCACGACGATGGGCGCCATTGAGCTCATCTCTCTTCTCGCATGGGGCATCGGCTACTTTGGGCAGCCGCACATTCTCGTGCGCTTTATGGCGATTCGCAGTTCAAAGGAGATACGGCAGGCGACGCATATCGCAATGACATGGGTCGTGCTTTCCCTCGCCGCGGCTGTCGCCGTCGGCATGGTTGGACGTATCTACCTGACAGAGCCTTTGGAAGGCACCGCGTCTGAGACCGTCTTTCTCGTCATGACGAACAGCCTCTTCCCCTCCTTCGTCGCAGGGTTTGTTCTCTCCGCCGTTCTCGCAGCTATCATGAGTACGGCATCGAGTCAGCTCCTCGTCGCGGCAAGCGCCTTTGCGCAGGATTTCTATCGAAGCCTCATCAGGAGCAGCGCGGATCAAAGGGAGCTTGTCTGGATCAGCCGTGCCAGCGTCCTTGTCATCTCAAGTCTCTCTGTCTTTATTGCACTGAGTCCAAACAGCTTTATTCTCGATATGGTCAGTTATGCGTGGGCAGGTTTTGGCGCAGCCTTTGGCCCCTCCTTGCTCTTCAGCCTATTCTGGCGCCGCACCACGCGTAACGGCGTCCTTGCCGGCATCATTGTCGGCGGTCTCACCGTCCTCATTTGGAAGCAGTTTGCGCTCTTCGGTCTTTATGAGATTGTCCCGGGTTTTCTCTTTTCCTGCCTTGCCATCTGGCTGGTCAGCTATCTTGGCAAAGTGCCGGATGCAAGCATTCAAAAGACGTTTGATATGGTTGAACGCAGCGACATCTGACATGCAGAGCGTACTGACCTCAGAAATTCGGAGGACGATATGATAGCTTTAGATAAGATAACCACGGAGCAGAACAACGAGGCATCTGCACATATCGATGAAGTCTCAACGCTCGAAATGATGCGCATTATGAACGAGGCAGACAGCGAAGTGCCCCGTGCAGTGAAACAAATCCTGCCGGAAATCGCACGTGCGGTCGATGCGATTGCGGAACGCCTCCGGTGCGGCGGAAGGCTCATCTACATGGGGGCAGGTTCTTCCGGGCGTCTCGGCGTCCTCGATGCTGCGGAATGTCCGCCGACCTTCAGCGCATCGAAGGATCTTGTTCAAGGCATTATCGCCGGCGGCAGAGATGCGATGTTTGTCGCACAAGAAGGCGCTGAAGATTCGCAAGCGCTCGGACGCGCAGATCTTGTAACACTCAGATTGCGGAAAGAAGATATTGTATGCGGCATCGCTGCATCTGGAAGGACGCCCTACGTCCTTGGTGCGCTTGACTATGCAGAAGAAATCGGTGCGCTGACGATCGCTCTAACCTGCAGCGAGCACTCGTCGATGGAAGAACGTGCCGACATCACGCTTGCTCCAATCAGCGGTCCGGAGGTCATTGCGGGTTCCACCCGGCTCAAGGCGGGCACGGCGGAAAAGCTCGTTCTCAACATGCTCTCGACCGGTACGATGATAAAGCTTGGCAAGGTCTATGGCAACCGCATGGTCGATGTAAAGGCATCGAACGCAAAGCTCAAAGAGCGTGCGCTTCGCATCGTGAGGGAGATCGCCGGCGTCTCGCGTGAAGAAGCCGCTGCGCTTCTAAAACAATCCGACGGCTCTGCCAAACTTGCCATTCTCATCAGCTGCCAAGGATGCAGCGCCGCAGAAGGGCAAGCTATGCTGAAAGCAGCCGGCGGACGCCTTGCCGACGCGCTGAGGAGCTAAGGTTCCATCATAAATGTTACGGGAGCATGACCGCCTGAGTGACGAGGCGTTTGCGTGGGGTACGCGTGCCCGTAATAGTTGACGTAGACTTGAAATAGTGTGCCGGTATACTTTGACAGGCAAACAGACCTGCCGCCCCGTGGTGGGCGGCTTCTTTTATCGTGAGGAGGCATGTCGGAATGGATGAAGCGATGCTCGTCGAGACGCTGGCGATGGAGATCGCCCGTGCTATCGGACCGAAGGCGAATGTGCGAAGTCTGACAAACTGCATGACGCGGCTTCGCGTCGAGTTAAAAAAGCGCGACGAAGAGCGGCTAAAGGAGCTTGCATCGGTCGAGGGGGTTTTAGGGATGCATACCTCGGGCGAGGAGCTGCAGGTCATTCTGGGACCTTCGCGCGTGCAAAAAGTGCGTGCCCGTGTCGAAAAACTTTTGGACGCCGCACCAGAAATATGCGCGCCGTCCATGGAGAAAACAGCGGAAAATGCCTCACAGTCTAGTGCATCGTTTGATGCAGCGGAACTTCACGAAAAAATACGGAAGAAGAACGCGACGCCCATCAAGCTCTTTTTCCGGCAAATTGCCAGTGTCTTTTTTCCACTTATTCCCGGCTTCATCGCCTGCGGTCTCATCACAGGAGTGCTCAATGCACTGGGCAAAGCCGTACCGGACGTCACCATGACGGCGACGTACCAGCTGCTCACAATTGCGGGCGGATCGGTGTTTTTTGTCATACATCCTCTCGTCGGGCGAAATGCGGCGGAGGTCTTCGGCGGAACGCCGGTGCTCGGCGCCATGCTTGGCGCACTCATTGCCGCGCCTGCGCTCTCTAATGTCGTGCTTTTTGGCACGGCACTCGTTCCCGATCGCGGCGGCATCATCTCTGTACTCCTCGCGGGTATTCTCGCTGCGGTATTGGAAAAAAAGGTCGCCCGCATCGTACCGGAGATGTTCAGTCTCTTTCTGACGCCGCTTATCACCTTTCTCATCATGGCGGCGCTCGTCATCCTCGTTCTTCAGCCTGTCGGCGGCGTGGTCTCCGACGGCATCGGTCTGCTTGCGACAGGGGCAGTCGAGCGCGGCGGCGCGGCAGCGGGATTCCTGCTCGGCGGGCTTTGGCTTCCCCTCGTCATGCTCGGCGTTCATCAGGTCTTCACCCCGATTCACGCAGAACTTCTCGCCCGCTATGGCGTCACAATTCTTCTCCCCATCCTCGCCATGGCGGGCGCAGGGCAAGTCGGTGCAAGCCTTGCCGTTTATACGAAGACAAAGGATGTGCACCTTAAAAAAGTCATCGCTTCCGCGCTCCCCGTCGGGATTCTCGGCATCGGCGAGCCTTTGATTTACGGCGTCACACTTCCTCTCTTTCGTCCGTTCATCGGCGCTTGCATTGGCGGCGCGTTCGGCGGTGCAGTTGTCGCGGCATTTTCTGTCGGCGCAGCTGCCTTCGGTATCTCAGGGCTTCCGCTTGCCATGGCGACGGATAAGATCAGCAGCTATCTGTTCGGTCTCATTGTTGCCTACATCGCTGGCTTTATCGCAACGCGCCTGCTCGGCTTTGACGACCCTGCGGAGAACTAACCTCTATGCCTCGAATTTGAGAAAAGAAGATGTTTCATGTGAAAAATTTACGAATCGGAAGAATTCTCGGCACTCTCGTCTTTGGCAGCGCGCTTTTCCTTCTGCATAGCCCAGTGAATGCGGCTGTTTTTCCAGCAGGAGAGGCATTTGCTGAGAAGGCAGTTCAAGCGCTAGAGGTGCAAAAGGCAGAACCGGCGATAGATCGAAGGGATTACGAGGGATTTGTCTGGCGGCTGGACAGCGCGGGAAAAGCGAAGCTGCCGCGCAATTTCCGCACGGCGGAAGATGCCTTTCGTGCGCCGGACGCGCGCTTTCACCTCGATGCGCGCTATGTGCCCTCGCGCGAGGGGATGGCAGCACTTCATATCTCGGGCAGCGCTGCCTTTACACCCGAACAGCTGAAAAACGTCGCGGAAAACCTGCGCGGGCGGACGGCAGGCCCACTGTACGATGTCGATCTGCGGCAGGAGTCGCATGGTTTTTTGGACGGCATCCCCGTGAGCTGGTACGGAGAGCGCGACTGGGCAAATATCGGCAAGCGTCAGCGCGAAGCCTGTGCCGACGAGCGCCGCCGCCTGAAAAGAGCCTGTGGGCATGTGACATACATCGCCCCGCTTGGCAAGCACAAACTTCCCGAAGGCGGCATGGTGCGCCGCATCACGCAATACATGACAGAAAAAGAAGCCGCAGAGGCTGTAGGAATGCACTACTTTCGCATCGCGGCGACGGATCACATATGGCCGGGCGCAGAAGACATCGACCGATTTCTTCGCTTCTATCGCACACTGCCGAAAGATGCATGGCTGCACTTTCACTGTGAGGCGGGCGTCGGCCGCACGACGGCATTCATGGTCATGACAGACATGCTGAAGAATCCCGCCGTTCCGCTGCGCGACATCCTGTATCGCGAGCATGAGATCGGCGGCTTTTACTACGGCGCATATCCCACCGATACAAAGCTGGAGGAAGGCTGGAAGGTGCGCTATTACGAGGAGAAGGTTCGCATGATCGCGTATTTCTACGACTACGTGCAGGAAAATCACGCGGACGGCTATCAAGTGCCGTGGTCTGTCTGGCTGAAAGCGCATCCGATACAGTAAAAGAGCAAGGAGATACCCCGCTATGAAAAACGGTATTGCCATTTACCCTGGTCTTGATAATACGAAAGAAGAAAATATTGCGCTCATCGAAGCGGCGGCAAAGGCGGGACTTACGCGTCTGTTTACCTCGCTGCAGATTCCTGAGACGGATGTGGAAAAGATGAAGGCAGAGCTATCTGAAACCCTTCAGACAGCGCGCGAAGCTGGTATGGAAATCATCTCGGATGTATCCCCGCGAACGCTTGAGCTCCTGGATATTTCCTCTTTTTTGCCGCATGCCTTTCAGGCGCTCGGCATCTCTGTCCTCCGTCTTGACGATGGCTTTTCCCCGGAAGAGATCGCGCAGCTCAGCCACGAGAAGAGCCTGCACCTTTCACTTAACGCTGCGACGATGACCACCGCCTTTCTTTCAGCACTTCGCGATGCCGGCGCTGACTTTACCCATGTCGATGCGATTTATAACTTCTATCCGCGTGAGGGTACGGGGCTTTCCGCCGCCTTTGTTGCGGAGAAGAACGCGCTCCTTCACTCCTGCGGCATCCGTACCGCTGCCTTTTTGCCGAGCTTCCACCGTCCGCGCGGCCCGCTTTTTGCCGGTCTTCCGACCGTCGAGGTGCACCGAAAGAGCACGATGCGTTTTGCTGCGCGTCATCTTGTGGCACTTGGTACGGATTCTCTCTTTCTCGCCGATTCTCTGCCGCGCACAGACGAGCTCGCTTTCTTAGGCAGTCTCAAAGGGGACTGCATCACGCTGGACATCGAGCTTTTCACGAAGGATTCCTTGACGAAGGCGCTTTTGCAGGAGGTATTTACGAGCCGGCTGGATGAAGCTGCCTATGCCATCCGTGCACAGGAGAGCCGCGCGAAACTCAAAGCTCTCGGCGGTAAGATTGTGCCCGAAAACACGGCGGTGCGCGACGTCGGCTGCATCACGCTCGATAATGCCGCTTACGGCAGATACATGGGCGAGCTGCAAATCATCCGCACGGCACAGGCGAGAGATGCGCGGACAAATGTCGTTGCAAAAGTGAAGGAGAGCGACCGTGCGCTTCTTTCGCTCATCCATCCCGGTAAAAAATTTGCTTTTTCGATGGCATGAAATCGCATGAGGTGCTATAATAAAAAATCGATGGAAAGAAACGAAAAGAATCGAGAACTACGATGCCACGAACGAATACAAACACAGACCTTTGTGAAATCTACCACACGCACCCCTGCATGGTCGAAGATGCGCGCAAGCATCGCCTGGATGATGAGACGAGCCTCCGCCTAGCAGAAATCTTTAAGATTTTAGGGGATACGACCCGCATCAAGATGCTCTCCCTTCTCGCGGTGAAAAAGGAGATGTGCGTCTGCGACATCGCCGATGCCCTTGAGATGGGGCAGTCTGCTATCAGCCATCAGCTCCGCGTCCTGCGCGGCGCACGTCTGGTGAAGTTCCGAAAAGAAGGTAAGGAAGCATGGTACTCGCTCGACGATGATCATGTCGTCCGCCTAATGAATCAAGGGCTGGAACACGTCTCTGAGAGTATGTAGACTTCAAGCGGTAAGGTGAAATGAAAGGATGGTATTCATGCTGAAATTGGCAGTCAATGCCCTGAAAGGCGGCGCATGCGCGAGGAAAGCAGCAGCTAAAATTGGTCTCGTCCTTGCCGCCTTTTTCCTCCTTTCGACAACGGCCTTTGCCAGCCCGACCCTTTCTTCCGGCTCGCATGGTCATGATGTTCTCGTCCTGCAAAAGCGCCTAGCTGCCATCGGCTACGCGCTGAAGAGCATCGACGGCATTTACGGCAGCGAGACGGAGCGCGTTGTCGCGGCCTTTCAGCGCGACAACAAGATTCGCGTGACAGGCATCGTCAACAATGCGACATGGCGTGCTCTGCAAACAGCAAAGACCCGCCCCAGAGCGTCGACAGCAAAGGCGCCTGCGAAGGCTCCGGCAAAAAAGACGCCCGCAGGAAAGGTACCGACAAAAAAAGCACCGACAAAATCCGTGCCGCTCGCCCCGAACGGCAGGCAGATTCTCCCGCGTGCCAAGGCGAACGCCATTGTCGCAACGGCAAAGAGATACATCGGTACGCCGTACAAGTTCGGCGGCGCTACGCCAAAGGCGTTCGACTGTTCGGGCTTTTTGCAGTACGTCTTTCGGCAAAATGGTCTGATGATTCCGCGCACGGCAGACGAACAGTATAAGCTGGGCATCCGCACCAAGACGCAGAGGGAACTCTTTCCGGGTGACCTCGTCTTTTTCCACACCTATGAGCCGGGACCTTCCCATTGCGGCATTTACGTAGGTTCCGGCAACTTCATCCACGCCAGCAGCAGCAAGGGCGTTCGCATCGACAGCCTGTCAAACAGCTATTGGGCACCGAGATATCTGGGCGGCAAGCACATTGTAAAATAACGAAGAGCAAACCTCCGGCAAAGCGATTGCGGCCGGAGATTTTTCTTATCTAATGCGATCCTACGGGCACTTACCGAACATATGATTGCTATTATAGAACAAATGTTGTATAATGGCGGCAGGAATTTCGCCGATGCCGCTCTTTTCGCGGTATCCTAAAACATGTAGGGGTCAGAGATTAAGGAGCAAGTTTTAAGTAACTAATTAATAAATAAAGGTACTCGTTAGTGATATAATATGTTTATGGAGGATAACAGCCATGAACATATCCAATATCACCCATTACAAGCCGAAAGAGTTTGCCGAACTGCTCCATGTTTCAGTAAAGACACTGCAGCGTTGGGACAGAGAGAAAATTTTAGTAGC
>CAUVCH010000035.1:0-7801 GCA_963550265.1 uncultured Mitsuokella sp.
CATAAGAAGACAGCGACTCCACATAGCGCCGCTGTCCCTCTGCATAGATTGTATCAAAGGCAAGCGAAGACTTGCCCGAACCCGAAAGCCCCGTAATAACGACCAGTTTATTCCGGGGAATCTCCACGTCGATGTTCTTGAGATTATGTGCCCGCGCACCCTTGATCTTTATACTCTCTTCCATTTTGTCCCCTCTAGCAGGAAAATTCAATGTAACGATTTTCTCTCAAGATGACATGTGCTGTTCAGCAGCTCTATCATCGGAAAGCCATCGTCGCAGCGGATGCTGTTGACGGCAGTATTAGACTGGCGAATACGCCATAAATTAGCGAGAGGCATGCCGAGAACACCAGCCAACATAGTGCGGATGATGGCACCATGGGCGAAGACTGCCACATTTTTTCCTTCGTTTTCTTTGTCGGAAAGAATATGCGTCAGAGCTTTCATCGCACGGATCTGAAGCTCTTGAAAGGTCTCACCATTTGGTATTTTCAAGATATCCGGATGGCGGAAAAAGTTCGCCATGGCTTCCGGCCAGCGGCTGGCAATTTCCTTATAGGTCCTACCTTCCCAATCGCCAAAATCAATTTCGCGAAAATCCCTGCACTTTTTCACAGGGATGCCGAAGCGCCCTGCGACCATTTGCGCTGTCTCTGCTGCGCGTATGAGGTCACTGGTGTAAACTCTGTCAAGGGTGTCTGCTGGAAAGTTTGCCGCAAGCCTTTCTGCCTGCTCGATGCCATTTTCAGAAAGTGCAACGTCCGATTGTCCCTGGTATTTACCGAGAACATTCCATGCCGTTTCGCCATGACGAATGAGAAATAACCGTATCATACACATGCCTCCAACGCCTGAACCAAGCACTCATTTTCTTTACGGCTGCGAACAGCAACACGGATATAGCCCCCTGCCGCAAGCCCAGGATAGTTCGCGCAGTCGCGAATGAGGATTCCCTTTTCCTTCAGGGGAACAACGAATTCTCCGCTCTCTTTTCCCGTGCCGCGGATATCGAGCAGAAAAAAGTTGACACTTGGTGCCATGGGCTTGATGCCTGCAATGCCCTTGAGCCTTTCATAGAGCCAGTGCGCCTCTTGATCAATGGCATTGCGCGTCTCTTCTTGATAATCCGTTTCACCTAAAGCCGCAGCGCCTGCAAGCTGGGCTAAGAGGTTGACGTTCCAAACATCCTTTCCCTCACTGAGATGTAGGATCATGCTTTCACCGCCCGAAGCAAAGCCCAAACGCAGCCCCGGAATAGCGTAAAATTTTGTCAGCGATTCAATGACGAGAAGATTTTCATAGCGACTTTCCAGTCCATGCGCCGTATGCTGCTTTCTGTCTTTTCGAAAGGCCAAAAAGGATTCATCAATGAGAAGCCATGCCTTTTTTTCTTTCAGGCCTGCCACGAGAACTTCTGTATCTTTTCGTGTGAGAATGCTCCCCGTCGGGTTATTTGGACTGCCGAGGATAACAGCATCGCCTTCTCTTGCTTCGTCGATAATACCTGAGATCCTAGGTGTGAAGCCATCTTTTGCAGAAAGCAGCAGAAACTTTACTTCTGCCTTGGCAGAACGAGCAGAGCGCTCGTATTCATTAAATGCCGGCACGGGGATCAAAGCGCGCTTCGGACGAACCATGTGGAAGAACAGATAGAATATCTCCGTCGCACCATTGCCGAGAAGGATGTTTGCTGCTGGTATCGAATAGTGGCGCGAAATGGCCTCTGTCAACGCCCGTGCTGCGGGATCTGGATAGTTTACAATGCCTTCAATACCGGAGCGAATTGCCTCTCGTACAGCTGGCGCAAGCCCGAGCGGATTGATGTTTGCAGAAAAATCCATCCAACCGCCTTCAGGCGGAGTTTCGTAAACATTACCACCGTGCTCAAACCGTTCCATACAGTATTTCTCCGTTCATACGCAAGTTATAAAATTTTACTTTATTGCAGCCTTTAACAAAGCATCAACCAGAGGATTTCCGGCGATTCCATCCAATGTGAAGCAATCAGCATGACGATGAGAACAAGCGTTTCCGTCAGCACCGTTGTCGCCCCGTAGACATCGCCGGTCAATCCGCCGAGCTCACCCTTGACGAAGGATGCAAAAACAAAGGCGAAGAGCAGCCCGACACCGAGGGCGATAGCAGCGAGTTCTCCATTCGGCAGGATGAAGATTGCCGCGAATACGAGTGCAGAAAGAAACGTCCTTGTATCAGCGCCATCCGCGAAGGCTTTCCCCATGCCCTCTTTCCGTGCATAGGGAAAGAAAGAGATGACCGTCGTCATCGCAAGGCGTCCGATGATCGGCATCAAGAAGAGCCCTAGCATGGCAAAATCCGGCTTCATATCGAAGAGAAGCGAGACATTGAGTGCAAAGAGCGAAACAAAGGCAACAACGCCGAAGGAACCGACGCGGCTGTCCTTCATAATCTCGAGTTTCCGCTCGCGTTCACGCCCAGAAAAAACACCATCCATCGTATCCATAAAGCCGTCGCAATGAAGCCCGCCCGTAAGGAAAATCGGCAGGATGGTTAAAAGGACAGCCGATGCCGCACCACTGCCGATGACATGATAGATGAGCCATGCAAGCGCAAGGTAGCAAATGCCGAGAACGGCACCAACAAGCGGAAAATACCGCGTGCTCTTTCCAAAATCTTCTGCCGTCCAATTCATTTGACGCACCAGCTGTATGCGCGTCAAAAATTGGAGACCAATCAAAAATGACTTCATAAAAAACCTCTGTAGCCCATCACGATGGCGATGGCATAGATGATGAGAAGAAAGAAGACGGTCGCCGTATACATCATGCGAATCGCTCCCATGATGTGCTTTGCCGCCAGCTGTTCAATGGCATCGCCCATGTAAGCGCGGAAGGTCTTCTTGCCAAAATACGAGTTATATCCACCGAGACGGATATGGAGTGCGCCTGCCAAGGAGGCTTCGCAGTAACCGCCGTTCGGACTCGGATGCCCGCTGGCGTCGCGTTTCATGATGACAAGCGCATGACGCGCATCAAAGCGCAGAATCATGGCGCTGACAATAAAGAGCATGCCCGTAATACGCGCCGGGATGAAGTTCAGCACATCATCCAGTCGTGCGGCAATGCGGCCGAAATAGAGATAGCGATCATTTTTATAAGCGATCATAGAATCCATAGTATTGACCGCGCGGTACAGCATCGCAAGCGGCACGCCGCCGATGGCAAAGAAGAAGAGCGGCGCAATGATGCCGTCGCTCGTGTTCTCGGCAATCGTCTCAACTGTCGCACGAACGACCTCAGGTGCATCGAGTTTATCCGTATCACGACCGACGATCCAGCCGACTTTCTCGCGCGCTTTCCCAAGCTTTTGATGGACGAGGAGCGTGAAGATCTCGCGTCCTGCCTGTGCAAGACTTTTGGGTGATATGGTGAAGGAAAGAAGAAACGCCTGCAGCAGTTCTGTTCCCCATGGAAAGCGAATAAAGGCAGAGAGATAGACGATACCGTATATTACAATTCCAGTCACCAGCAAAACGAGAATGACAAGCACGCCGCCCGCTGCAAGTTTTTTCGTACTTCCGGCCTTTTCAGGATATAAAAGATGCTCTAAAAACGAAATGAGCTTTCCTATCAGTGCAACAGGGTGAAGCCTAGAATTTGGATCCCCTATGACCGTATCGATAAGAAAGGCGAGTACGGCAATCATCATGCACGTTCACCCATGATTTTTGCCAGTTTTTCCATATCAAGGCTGCTGGCGACGACATCTGCCAAGTGGTTGTAGGCACGCTCTTTTTCCGTCCTGCGGTTCGTACAAACAGCAAGCGGTATCAGCCCCTTCCTTTCACGCAGGATATTCAGTATGGCACGGCGGAACTTGTCCTCGTCAAAAATGCCGTGGATATATGTGCCCCAAACAGTTCCATCCTGCGTCGCCGCGCCGTCAGCAACATCGGTTTTCTCACCATTGCGCATTGTAATCGTGAAAGGATCTGCCGTCTCATTCGTGAACTTCGTCTCGCCCATATGAATTTCATAGCCATAGAGCGCCTGCATGAAGAGCTTTTTGCCAAGAAAGTGAAAGTGACTGCACGCTTTCACCTGTGTCGTGCGCTTTGTTTCGGCAAAAGTCGTCTCAAGCGGCAAATAGCCCAGCCCCTTTGTATCGAGACGATCCGATTCGACATGATGCGGGTCGTGAATGGCTTCGCCGAGCATCTGATAACCGCCGCATATGCCGACGATTGGCGTACCTGTCTCGTGCGCCTTGCGAATCGCCGCTTCCATACCCGTCTCACGCAGATGCAGAAGGTCTTCTGTCGTATTCTTTGATCCCGGCAGAATGATGAGGTCGGGCGTGCCGAGTGCCGGCACATCATGCACATAGCGCACAGAGACATCCGGCTCTTCGGCAAGCGCATCAAAGTCCGTGAAGTTTGAGAGCTTTGGCACTTCGATGACAACAAGGTCAAGCGCCTTGTCCTTATTTACCGTCTCTTTCCTTTCCTCCAACGAGACAGAATCCTCATCTTCAATGCCCATCGCTTCGATATACGGCACGATGCCAAGCACGGGTTTTTCCGTCTTCTTTTCGAGAAAATCGACGGCAGGATAGAGCAGTGTCACATCACCGCGAAATTTGTTGATGATCAAACCTTTCACCAGTGCTCGCTCGTCTTCATCGAGCAATTCGAGCGTACCGACGAGAGAGGCGAGCGCACCGCCCCGGTCAATATCGGCGATGAGAAGCACGGGGGCATGGAGATGTTTTGCTACGCGCATATTGACGATATCATTTGCCTTGAGATTGATTTCAGCAGGGCTTCCCGCACCTTCAATAACAATCGTATCGTATGCTTTCTCTAACCTTGCAAGGGATTTCTTCACCTCATCGAAGGCTTTGAGCGAATAGCCCTTATGGTATTCCTTCGCACTCATATTGCCGATTGGCTTGCCTGCAAGGACAACCTGTGAGCAAGAATTTCCCGTGGGCTTTAATAGAACGGGATTCATATCGACCATTGGACGAAGGCCTGCGGCCTCTGCCTGTGCGACTTGAGCGCGTCCCATTTCAAGCCCCTCTTCTGTTACATAAGAGTTCAGCGCCATATTCTGTGCCTTGAACGGCACGACTTTTCGGCCTTTTCGATAAAAGATCCGGCAGAGCGCCGTCGTGATGATACTCTTGCCGACATGAGAACTCGTACCCATGAGCATGATGGAATTTGCCATACCTGTCTCCTTTATTTCAATTGCATCGGTATGCCGCATATGACCGCATAGACTTCATCTGACGCACACGCAAGCTGTTGGTTGACGCTTCCTGAAAGATCGCGGTAAATGCGTGCAAGGTGATTTTCCGGCACAATGCCCGCACCGACCTCATTGGTAACGAAGATCACCGTCGCATTTGCCGCCTTCACGGCATCGATCAGTGCCTGGATATTCGCCTTTGCCTCTGTATAAAGCGCATCTTCCTTTGCAAGTTCAGCAACGCTCTTCGCACAGACAAGATTGCTGAGGTAAACCGTGATGCAGTCAAAGAGAATGGCATCGGAATCCTTTACCGCTTTCTTTAGCGCCTTTTCCGCATGAAAGGGTGCTTCATACGTCTTCCAATCTTTTGGACGACGCTCTCGGTGAAGCTTGATGCGAAAACGCATTTCTTCATCAAAGATTTGCGCTGTTGCAATGTAGGAAATGCGCTCTCCTTTTTCTCGAACAAGCTTTTCTGCAAAGCTCGACTTTCCACTTCGCGCCCCTCCTGTCACAAGGATTATCTGCCCCACATTTCACATACCTCCACGAAGTTTTTCGCTGCTTCCGGACAACCGAGAAAGTGCAGATGAAGATAGCTGCCGATGGCGTTTATCCTTTGCTGGCCGGCATTGTACTCGTCATCGTTCCGCATCTTATGAAAGCGATAAGGACACTGCTTCTCACCCTTTTCTTCTTCGGAAAAATGGAACTCATGCCCTTTGAGCTTCATGCCCTTCTTTCCTAGAACGCCATCTGTAAGGAGCTCCGCTTCGACGTAACCGACCATCTGAAGCTTCTTCGTCATGGCAGATGTGCCACGAAAAACGCCGCACATCTCGTGCGCTTTCCCCTCAAAATCTTTCATTTTTTCCATTAAGTACATGTATCCGCCGCATTCAGCATAAATCGGCATACCTTTTTCCGCCGCTTCGCGAATGGAGGTGCGCATATCTGTATTCATCGCAAGATGGTCTGCAAAACTTTCAGGAAAGCCACCGCCGATGATGAGTCCATCGACCGCCGGAATACGCTGGTCATAAAGCGGACTAAACGGGATGATTTCTGCGCCGAGCTGCTCAAGAAAGCGGATACTTGCGGAATAGTAAAAGGAAAATGCCTCGTCACGTGCAATTCCAATACGGCACTTTGGCTTTTTCGGAACCTCTTTTCGGAGCGAATTCGGCACATCGATTTCTTCGGCAAGGCAGGCGATGTGAAGAAGGGCTTCGAGGTCGAGCTGAGAAGCAACCGCTTCTCCCATGACCCCAAGCACGTTCTTTTCTTTGTTTTCTTCGACGGGAAGAAGCCCTAAGTGACGCTCTGGCATCGTGAGCTTTTCGTTGCGGTACATCGCACCGAGGACGGGAATACCAATCTCCTTCATAGCCTGGCGGATCATCTTCTCATGCGTCTTTGAACCAAGACGGTTTAAGATGACGCCTCTGAAGGCCACGTCGGGGTCATAGTCGCGGAATCCCTTTGCTATCGCTGCCGCTGATGCTCCCATCGACTTTACATCAATGACAAGGACGACAGGTGCATGAAGGAGCTTTGCCATCTCTGCTGTTGAACTGATGCCGCCGCGCCCACCGTCGTAAAGCCCCATGACGCCTTCGATGACGGAAATATCCGTCCCCTCAGACTCCATGGCAAAAAGCGCGGCGATATCGCTTTTATTGACAAGCCAAGTATCAAGATTACATCCCGGGCGGCCGCTGGCAAGACGATGGTATCCGGGATCGATGTAGTCAGGACCAACTTTGAATGCCTGTACATTGATGCCTCGCTGCTGAAGCGCCGTCAACAGCCCCGTCACGATGGTCGTCTTTCCGGAACCAGACTGCGTTGCTGCGATGACAATGCGTGGTATCGATTGAAGCATGACATTCTCCCTCTGTTTCCCGGCAGAAATTCCTGCCGGGAAAGTCTACAAAAATCTTTGTCAATCGCGTCTGTTGTCGATGAGATACATCATCGCATTGATGACAGACGCGGAAATCGGGCTGCCGCCCTTCGTGCCCGCGACTGTGATAAATGGCACTATGTCATTTTTCGCCAGTGCTTCCTTAGAGTCTGCCGCACCGACAAAGCCGACAGGAATGCCAACGACAAGTGCAGGGCGAATGCCTTCTTCTTTCGCAAGGCGAAGAACTTCAAAAAGTGCGGTCGGCGCATTGCCAATCGCTACAATGTTGCCGTCCAGTGCCTTGCCGAAGGAGCGCATTGCCTGCATGGAGCGCGTGATGCCTGCTTTTTTTGCCTCTACTGCAATCGCAGGGTCGGCTACACGGCAATAAACCTCGCCGCCAAAAGAGCTGAGTTTTCTCTTATTGATACCCGTACGAACCATTTCAACATCCGTAAAAATATCACAGCCGCGCTTCAGTGCCGCCATTCCCTTTTCAATGGCATCGTCCGACATCTTGATAATGGGCGCATATTCGACATCACCTGCTGCATGAATGATACGAGAATAGACTTTTGTCTGCTCAGGCGTAAGACGCAGCTGCGTAAGATGCGGCGCGATAATCTCCATGCTGCGGTTTTCAATCTCCATCGGTTTC
>CAUVCH010000036.1:0-7637 GCA_963550265.1 uncultured Mitsuokella sp.
TTGCCGCTGCAGCGTTCTGCTCTTTTGCTTTGACTTCAAATTTAACGGTGATATTGGGATTCGTCACTGAAATACCATCCGGAAGAACCAACTTCCCTGGCAGTTGTGTATCCCCTTTGACATCTGCTAGGGAAATCGGCATGGTTTCAATGGTGCTGACACCTGCGAGCTTGTCTTCCGTACCTGCAATCTCGATTTTTTCTGGATCTGCTATCGTGCTTATAAGCTTTAACGAAGAATCCAGATCCTTCGCCGTCACAACGTGGATACCAACAACTTTTCGAATCAGCCCGCGCGTAATCTGGACACGGACATCTGCATTTTGCGGCGTAATCTCGACATCCTTCAGCGTATTGCCATCTTCGCCGACTGCAGTAAACGTGACATTATCTGAAAAGCTATCGTTCCGCCCACTGAGTCCAACATAGCCGATAACGCGCGTTGCATCTGTCAGTATGGATTCCGGACCGTAGACCGATACGTACTGTACCTTTGGCGTGATGCCGACAAAGGCCGAACCTTGTGCTACTGCCCCCGTTGTCACATATTCGACACGAATGCTCTTCGTCACCATCTTGTCAAGCGTCACTTCGATGCTGTCCGGACGCGCTGAAATAAGCTCGACCCCTTTGGGAAGCACGGTCTGTATACGAAGCTGCTGCGTACCGTCTTTTGCATCTGCAAGGTCAACGTAGGCGCGGAAATCGTCTGCGGAGAGCGAGGCGAAAAGCGAACGCTGTGCACGCACCTTGAGTTGGACTTTCTTCTCCCCCTGTGTGATATGATACCCTTCCGGCTCATTGACCGCCGCTATTTCGACGGTATAGGTGTTTTCTATCGCAGGATCCTGTTCGTTCATAACATATGACCAAAGGATGACCGCGCAGACAATTGCAGCAATCTTTGCAAAAAGGTTCTTTCGAAAGATATGTTCTAGGCGTGTAATCATTTCTTACGCCTCCAGTTCTTGACAACGTCCCGGAGTTCCCTGATGCCCTCTGTCGGCAAAAAAGCAGAGCTGAGTTTCTTCTTCAGCCGCTCCTTGTCCAGGTGACGAGTAATGCGTCCGTTTTCCGCCGTGGAAATCGTTCCGGTCTCTTCACTGACAACGACGACGAGCGCATCGCACTGTTCAGAAAGTCCGATGGCCGCGCGGTGACGCGTGCCGAGCTCTGTCGAAAGGGAACGGTTTTCCGTCAGTGGCAACAAGCACCCTGCGGCGACGAGACGATTGCCGCGGACAATCGCCGCGCCGTCATGCAGTGGTGTGTTCGGAATAAAAACATTCAGCAGGAAATCCGCCGTGATGAGCCCGTCGATCGGAACCCCCGTTGCACCGATGTCATTCAATCCCATATCTCGCTCGATGACAATCAGTGCCCCCGTCTTGTTTGCGGCAAGAACAGTCACTGCCTTCACGAGCTCGTGCACGACAGAGCGCGCTTCCTTATCGTCAAGCGATACAACAGGTGCCAGAAAGCGTCCCTGTCCGAGATGCTCCAACGCACGGCGCAGTTCCGGCTGAAAGACGATAGGGAGTGCGACAAAATGCAATGTCACCATTTTCTGCAAAAGCCAGCTGATGACATGAAGCTCCATCCACGTCGCAGCGAGCGTGACGCCGAGGAGCACAAGAATGCCCTTGACGAGTGTGATCGCCCGCGTATCGCGGAGCATGACGTAAATATTATAGAGGATAACCGCAACGACGGCGATATCAATGACATCTAAAAAGCCGATCGTCGAAAAAAAACCATGGAACATGCCATGAAATTTGATGGGAAAATTAAAGTCTAAGTTCATACGGAAACTCCAAGAAGAAGGCATACGATGACTCTGTATCTTTCAGCGTTGACATAAAATTTTGTATTCTGCCTCAGCGTCTGTAAGATGAAAAGCCAACGGTATGCAATAGTATCAACACAATTAGCATAACGCACATATATGAATTTATTCTTGTCGTATATCAGAAAATCCTTGTTACCTGAGATATTTTTTTGTACTATTTTTATAGGCAGGACGAAATGACAATACCCCCGAAAGCCGGTGTTCTCTCCGTCCGACTTTCGGGGGTACTTATAAACTTAAACTTATAGTGCTGCTTACTTGATGACGTGAACCCAGCCCTTTGGCGCCTCGATGTTGCAGAGCTGCATACCGCGGAGAGTTTTATAGAGCTTCGTGAGCACAGGACCCATTTCCTGCATACCACTCGGGAAAACAATCTCTTTGCCGTGGTCGACGACCTTGCCGACCGGGCAGATGACGGCTGCCGTACCGCAAAGACCACATTCGGCAAATTCACTGAGCTCTGCGAGTTTCACAGGACGCTGCTCCGTTTTATAACCAAGGTCTTCCGCAATCTGCATCAGGGAGCGACGCGTGATAGAAGGCAGGATGGAGTTCGATTTTGGCGTGATGACCGTGTTGTCCTTTGTGACAAAGAGGAAGTTCGCACCGCCCGTCTCCTCGACATAAGTACGCGTTGCAGGGTCAAGGAACATATTCTCATCGAAACCGTTCTCATGAGCGTGGATGTAGGCATGAAGACTCATCGCATAATTCAGCCCTGCCTTGATATGACCGGTGCCGTGCGGTGCCGCACGGTCGAAATCACTGACCGTCAGCGTGATCGGCTTGATGCCGTTCTTGAAATAAGAGCCGACTGGCGTGCCGAAAAGGCGGAATTGATAGGCATCTGCCGGCTTGACGCCTATGACGGAACCTGTCGCAAAGAGATAGGGACGCAGATAGAGTGCACCGCCGGACTCATAGGGAGGAATCCAATCCTCGTTTGCTTTAGCAACCGCATCGACCGCCTCGAGGAACATCTCCTTCGAAACCGGCGGCATTTCCAGACGCTTTGCCGAATCGACCATGCGCTCTGCATTGAGATCCGGGCGGAAAGCGACGATCTTACCGTCTTTTGTACGATATGCCTTGAGGCCTTCAAAGACTTCCTGACAGTATTGCAGGATGCCGGCACACTCGTTGAGCGTGACCGTTGCATCTTCTGTCAGGCTTCCCTTGCCCCATTTGCCATCTTTGTAATTTGCGACATAACGCTTCGTGATCGGACGGTAGCTGAACGTCAGGTTATCCCAATCCACATCCACTTTTGCCATCTTGTATTCCTTCTTTCTCTAAAAGTATGTTTATACTACCCTTCCCTATACAAAAAGTCAATAGAGCGCATAAAGTTTCACCGATATACGGCAAGTGCCGCACAAAAAATAATACATTCATCCTTTTCAAGAGGATAAAGTGTTTACGTTTCATTCTTTGCCCTGAGTGACATCCGTGCTTTCGGCAGACAGTGCATGATGTCAGACGCAAGAAGACCCTCGCCATATTCGCCATAGGCGAGATCGCCGGCAAGCCCATGGAGATAGACGCCAAGGATTGGCGCAAGCGCACTTTCCATTTCATGCATGAGACCGAGTATCGTCCCTGCGAGCACATCGCCCGAACCGCCTGTCGCCATACCCGCGTTCCCTTTTGTCGTGAAGAAGACATTTCCATCTGGGTAAACGACGATCGTCTCCTCACTCTTGACGACAAAAATCCCTTGATAAGCCTTTGCTGCCTGACGCGAAAGGTTCACGAGATTGGCACGCAGCTCCTCGATGGAGATGGAGAGCAGGCCTGCCATCTCGCCAAGGTGCGGTGTGAGGATGGGAACCTGCGCGAGTTCTTTGAGTTCTTTTGTATGGCGGCGGAAGGCATAGATCGCATCTGCATCCAGGATGAGTGGGCACTTTGCTCGCTTTGCAATACCTCGGATGAGTGCCGACGTGTCTTCATCGCGGCCAAGGCCAGGACCGATGAGAAGAGCGTCATAGCCATCGATAACCTCCGCCAGTTGATCGCTCGCCTCGTGTCCGCTAAGCAGTCCGCGCTTTTCATCCTTGATGGGAAGCGTCATGACTTCCGTTACTTTTTCTTCTAAGATAGCATTTAGGCTTTCTGGAATAGCAAGTGTCACCTGTCCTGCACCATTTCGAAGTGCTGATTCCGATGCCAGTGTCGCAGCGCCTGTCATGCCGCGTGAACCTGCCATGACAAGGAATTTCCCCACCGTCCCCTTGTGCGCATCGTGAGTGCGTGCGGGAAGAAGTGCCGCGGCAAGTGCTTCATCGATCAGCGTCTGTCGAATCTCATCGCGCTCGATCAATGCCTGCGGGATGCCGATCGTATCGAGAATCACCTCTCCGCAGGAGAGACTGCCCCCTAAATACTGTCCGATCTTTGGCGCACCGAAGGTGACGGTCACATCTGCCTTGACACAGGCTGTTTGTATCGTGCCTCTATCGGTCTCGACACCACTCGGCATATCAATGGCAAGTGTCTTTCCGTTACTTCTATTGATGCAGCCGATGACACGCTGCATCTTTTCCTGCAGTGCGCCTGTAAATCCCGTGCCGAGGACGCCGTCGACAACAAGATCCGCAAAGCGCAAGGCCACGCGGAAGCGGTCAAAGTCGTGATCATCATCCAAGGGATAGATAAGCGCGTCCATCTTCTGCAAGATGCCAAGCATAATTTTCGGCGATGCCTTGATATGGTCGCGATTCCCTGCAAAAAATATCTTGACATTCGCCCCTGCGTTCAGAAAGTAGCGCGCAGCACTGAATGCATCACCGCCATTATTCCCGCTGCCTGCAACGACAACGATATGTCGTCCTGTAAGTTTTCCGCCAAGAAGCTTCTCTGCCATCTCTGCCGTCGCATGCCCTGCGTTTTCCATCAGGACAAGCTCGGGAATACCGTAGACTTCCTGTGCTTTCCGATCCACTTCGCGCATCTCATCTGCTGTCAGTAGTTTCATCGTTTCCCTCCATAACACAAATCGCCGTCGCATACTCTCTTGCATGGCTCAAGGAAAGCTGTATCCGTTTGACGCCGCGTGCCTTTGCCTGGGCAAGGAATCCGCCTGAAAGATTGACAAAAGGCGCACCAAGCCTATCCGTCAGAATCTCGATTTCCTTAAAAGTTCCGTTGCGAAGCCCCGTGCCAAGAGCCTTCATCACAGCTTCCTTCCCAGCAAAGCGCGCCGCAAGACTTGCTGCTTTCTGCGCACCGCGACTTAAAGCGTAGGCGATCTCTTGCTTCGTATAGACCCGTGCGAGAAAGGAGGGACGTTGCAAAGCCTTTTTCACGCGCGAAATCTCGATGATATCCGTTCCAATGCCAAGGATCAACAGCAGTGTCCCCTTTCTCGTCTATCGAATAGCTGCATCGTGCCGCATCTAGGACAGTTCTTTTTATCTGTACAAAATTTACCCTAACATCTTAAGCTTATAATTTTGTTAAAAATAGATGAAAGATTTAATCTTTTCAGTATCATCTTCTAACACAGACAGGAGCACACTAAGGTATTTCAGCTTTACTATTTATATAGAATATGATATGATAAACAAAAATTTATATCCTTTATATTTATTTAAATCGGAGGTGGCCGTCATAGAACTCAGACAGTTGGAATATTTCCAAATGGCGAGCAGACTCAGAAATATCACGCGCGCTGCGGAGCGTCTCCGCGTCTCTCAACCGAACATCACCGTTGCCATAAAAAAACTCGAAGCAGAGCTTGGCATACAGCTTTTTGACCGCAGCCAGAAACAGCTGTCACTGACACCAGAGGGTGCTGTCTTTTTGAACCGCATCGAACTTGCACTTCGAAACATCCAAGATGCCGTGCTTGAAGTCAACGACTATAAGCAGCTGCAGAAGGGTGTGATCAAAATTGGTATTCCGCCAATGATCGGCGCCTATCTCTTTCCGAAAATCTTTTCGAGCTTTCAGCGTCGCTACTCTCACCTCGACATTTACCTGCATGAAGAAGGTTCCATGTCGATTCGCGAGCAGCTGGAACGCGATGAACTCGACTTCGGCATCATCATCATCTCGGGAGCCTCGCAAAATCTCGAGCTTCTGCCCATGTCACGCAACCAGATCGTCTGCTGTGTACCAGAAACAAGCCCACTAGCCAAGGAGAAGTTTATCACCTGGGATACGATAGAAAAATCAAATATCGTCATGCTGAAAGAGGGTTCTTTCCTTCGGAAGACAATCTTTGAGCATATGAAGGGTGCGGGTATCACACCGAAGATCGTTCTTGAGTCCAATCAGGTTGTGACACTAAAAGGTCTCGTAGCCTCAAGCGTCGGACTCGGCTTTCTCCTCGATATCGTCGTCGAAGACACGCCGGGCGTTGTTGCCATACCACTGGCCGATCCGCTCTTCGTCGATGTCGGACTTGCGTGGAAGAAAGATCGCTACATTTCAAAAGCAGCGCAGTCCTTCATTGATTTCTGCAAGGAGACGCTGAAAAATCGTGTCTGCGACATCGGTCATAAAAACTGTCCTGTCTAATACCAAAAGGATTATCTTCGCCAACGGCAAGATAATCCTTTCTCTCTATGTAAAACTATGCTAGAATAACAGCATAGCAATTGTATCATGGAGGTAAATTTTATGGCATATGTCAATGATAACTATCGGAAACTACCTGGCAGCTATCTCTTTGCAGAAATCGCACGCCGCGTCGAAGCCTTCAAAAAGGCAAATCCCACAGCAGATGTCATCCGTTTAGGCATCGGCGATGTCACGCAGCCGCTCCCAAAGGTCTGCATCGATGCAATGCACAAGGCCGTCGATGAAATGGCGCATGCAGAGACATTCCGCGGCTACGGTCCTGAACAAGGCTATACATTTCTGACAGACACTATCCTTGCGAACAACTATAAGATGCGCGGGATTGATATCGCATCGGATGAAATCTTCATCTCCGATGGCTCTAAGAGCGACAGCGGCAACATTCAGGAAATCTTCTCTGTGGCAAACCGCGTCGCCATCACGGATCCGGTCTACCCCGTCTACCTCGATACCAACGTCATGGCAGGCCGCACAGGTGCTCTACAGGAAAATGGTTATTTCGAAGGCGTCACATACTTGCCATCGACGGCAGAAAACAACTTCGAGCCGGAGCTTCCGAAGGAAAAGGTCGACATGATCTACCTCTGCTGCCCCAACAATCCTACAGGCACGACGCTAAGCCGCACCGCCCTTACGAAATGGGTCAATTACGCAAAGGAAAACGATGCCGTCATCCTCTTTGATGCTGCATACGCCGCCTACATCACAGAAGACGACGTTCCTCGCTCTATCTATGAAATTCCCGGTGCGAAAGATGTTGCCATTGAATTCCGTTCCTTCAGCAAAACAGCAGGCTTCACGGGCACACGCTGCGGCTATACGATCATTCCGCACAGTGTCAAAGGAAAGGCGGAGGATGGCTCGCTCGTCGAATTCAACAAGCTATGGAATCGCCGTCATACGACAAAGTTCAACGGCACAGCATACATCGTTCAGCGCGGCGCCGCAGCAATCTATACGCCGGAAGGCAAGAAGGAAATCAAAGAACTCATCCGCTACTATATGGAAAATGCCCGTGTGATACGTGAAGGACTGCAAGCCGTCGGTATCGAGTGTTACGGCGGCGTCAATGCACCGTATATCTGGCTGAAGACACCTATCGGCATGAGCTCGTGGGACTTCTTCGACAAGCTCCTCACAGACGTCAACATCGTCGGCACGCCAGGTTCTGGCTTTGGCCCATGCGGCGAAGGCTACTT
>CAUVCH010000037.1:0-7546 GCA_963550265.1 uncultured Mitsuokella sp.
CGATGATGGAGACGACGTCTGCCGTCACATCCTGTTTGATGCGGATGGGGTCAAAGCCGGTATGTCCTTCGACCTTGTCCCTGATCTCGTCCTCCGGCACCTTTATCAGTGCGGAAAGACGCGTGATGACCTCGGGCTTGATCGGCTCTGTCAGCGGCAGGAGAGAAACGGTAAAGCCGGGACGATTCTCGACGAGGAGCTTGCCGTTGCGGTCATAAAACATACCGCGCGGCGCCATCGCAGGGATGAGGCGAATGCGGTTGTTGTTGGCAAGTTCCGCATAATAGCTGCCATCGTAGATCTGTAGGTATGCTGCCCGTCCAATGAGGACGAGAATTACGATCGAAAGGATGATGCTGATGACCTTCAGCCTGCCGCTAAATGCATTGATTTCCTGCAAAGGGATCCCCCTAGAATAAAAGACAGGCATCCAGGATAGCGATACATCATCGTATCAACCGTCAGGATGCTGTCGGTTTCTCAGTAAAAAGATATTTGTCAAAGCGCCGAACGAGAACGTGTACCGGATAGGAAAACACGACTTGATAGAGCAGCATGACAAGGAAGGTATGCTCGATATGGTAGAGAATATGCAGCTGATAGCCGAATACAAAGACCATAAGAAGAAAGAAGACAAAATAAACAAAAGGCGTCACGAGGACAGCTGCTGCGATTGGCAAAAAGAACTTTTCTTCAAGGACGCGTCTCGAAAAACATCCAATTAGATAGCCTACGAAGAGAAAGGTCAGCGTATGCATACCAAAGTATGTTCCCGTAGCGAGATCGGTGAGAAGACCAAGTGAAAAGCCAACGAAAGCACCGATTCGTCTGCCGCGAAGAAAGGCTGTGGATGTCGTTACAAGCAACAGGAGATCGGGAGACGTGCCGTAAATGGCAAGCAGCGGTAAAAACGAAGTCTGCACGGTTAAGAGTACGATGACAAAGAGCGCGATGCGTCCGAATGTCTTTGGCGTAGTCATTGTGCTCCGCCCCCTGCTGCCTGCTGCTGTGCTGCCTGTGCCTTTGGATCCGTTTCGGTTCCCGGTGTCTGTGCAGGCGGCTGCAGCGGCGGCGGTGCTGCTTCTCTTGATGCCGTGATGATCATGACGTCTTCAAGGGTTCGGAAATCGACCGCAGGTTCTAATTGGCAGATCTTCAAAAGACCGCCCGTATCATTTTCGATACTAGAAACAAGCCCGACAACAATCCCTTTCGGATAAGCGCCGCCGAAGCCCGACGTCACAATGACATCACCTTCGACAACATCGGACGTCTTCGGAATATTCACCATACATGGCATCAAAGGATTGTCAGCATCACCTTCAACAAGTCCCGAGACGCGTGATTCGGCGCGCTGCACAAGCGTGCCGACAGAGCTTCTGGGGTCTGTGATAAGCTGAACCTTTGAAGAAACGGGACCAACTTCAACAATATGACCGACCAATCCCTTCTCGGTCACAACGACCATATTCTCTTCGATGCCGTCTTTTGCACCGCGATCGACGACGACGATGCTCGACCATGTCGTCGCCTCGCGTCCGATGACACGTGCGCCCATAAGGTCGAACTGATGGGCTGCCTGCTTATAATCGAGGAGTGTGCGCAAGCGTTCGTTTTCCGATTGATATTCATTTGCCGCGACTGCCTGAATGCGGAGTTTCTCGACTTCTTTTCGAAGCATTTCATTCTGTTCATGTACTGCCGAGATATCCGCGATCGTCTCAGTTGCAAACTGCACTTCGTTGCTCACCCAAGAGGCTACGAATTGGAACGGCATGATGACGGTTGAGACCACGCCGGAAAATAGTACCGATTGAAAGCGCCCTCTGGCAGCAAACAAAATGAGACAAAATAAGCAGACGATGACAAAGAGCAGGACACTCTTTGCCCTTTTTGAGCTGCCACCTTTTTCTTTTCCGATTCTGCTCATTATTCCAATTTCTTAGATGTGATGACAACACGCTTCAAAAGATTGAGATTTTCAAGAGACATACCTGTGCCTTCACCGACGCAGGAAAGCGCGTCTTCTGAAACTAGGACGGGCATACCTGTCTCCTTGGCGAGCAGACGATCGAGGTTGGTGAGAAGTGCGCCGCCCCCTGTCATCATGATGCCGTGATCCATGACATCCGCAGCGAGTTCTGGTGGGGTTTTTTCGAGCGTGTTTCGGACGGCATCAATGATCTTATAGATCGGCTCATCCAGTGCTTCAAGGACTTCTTTCGATTCAATTGTAATCGTTTTGGGCAGGCCGGAGACGAGGTCACGACCGCGGATCTCCATCGTTTGATTGGTTTCCGGTGTTACCATCGCCGTGCCGATGGTAATCTTTATCTCCTCTGCCGTGCGCTCACCAATCATGAGGTTGTAGATACGCTTGATATACTGTACGATGGCACTGTCCATCTCATCGCCACCGACGCGAATGGAGCAGCTCGTAACGATGCCGCCGAGTGAGATGACGGCGATTTCTGTCGTGCCGCCACCGATGTCAACGACCATGCTGCCCGTTGCATCTGAAACAGGAAGTCCTGCGCCGATTGCTGCTGCCATAGGCTCTTCGATAAGGTAGGCTTCGCGTGCGCCCGCCTGCTGTGATGCGTCGATGACGGCACGCTTTTCGACTTCAGTAATGCCAGACGGCACACCGACGACGACGCGCGGACGTATGAAGGATTTTGTATTCATCGCCTTGCGAATAAAATATTTCAGCATGGACTGCGTCACGTCGAAATCTGCAATGACTCCGTCCTTCATCGGACGAACGGCTCTTATATCACCAGGGGTGCGGCCGATCATGCGCTTGGCATCTTCACCAACCGCAAGAACATCGCCCGTATCACTTTTGACTGCAACAACCGACGGTTCACGGAGCACTATACCTCTGCCCTTGATATAGACGAGCGTATTTGCTGTCCCGAGGTCAATGCCCATATCGTGCGATAGACCGCCAAAAAGACTCCACATATGTTACTAAAACTCCCTTCAAATTTTACCTGAGAAGTAATTCACTTCATTGTATCACAAAATCTTTCCATTTGTAATCACAAGAACGATTTTTTTAGAAAATACACATTAAATGTTGCTAAGTAGCAGGCGTTTTCCTTTTGTATCTCATTGAATAAATCCCTTTTCTTTGAAGCTGAAGTAGATGCCATCACCGATGATAATGTGGTCGTAGACGGGAATGTCAAGAAGAAGCCCTGCCTTTACCAGGCGCTCTGTAATGGCGATATCCTCATGGCTCGGCGTCGGATCGCCGCTCGGATGGTTGTGCGCAATGATAATTCCCGCAGCTCGTCCGCGGATGGCAGCGAGAAATACTTCACGCGGATGAACGAGCGATGCCGAAAGCGTCCCCGTCGATATATCTGCAAGCTCTAGGATGTGGCTTTTCATATCGAGGAGAAGTGCTGCAAAGTGTTCCTTTTCCTCAAACTGAAGATGCGGCATGATGTACTTTGCAGCATCTTCAGCATCGGTGATACATGTGATTTCCTGTGCCTTTTCCATATAGAGCCGTCTTCCGAGTTCTGCTGCAGCCAAGAGCGTCGCAGCCTTTACCTCACCAAGCCCCAGAATGTCTGTCATCTGCCGTGGCTTCATATGGCGCAGCTCACCGATGCCCTTATTGCAGATTCTCGTCAGAACAACTTCTGCGAGCTTTAGCACGGAGCATTCCTTTGTTCCCGTTCGAAGGAGGATTGCGATGAGCTCCGTATTGCTGAGCGCTCCTGCGCCGCACTTCAGTAGTTTTTCCCTGGGACGCTCCCCGGTTGGAAGGTCTCGTACCATGATCGCCATAGCATCCTCCTGTTCTTTGCGCTTTTCGGTATTTTCTAAAATTAAAAGAAATAAAAGACAGCAAAGGCGATGATGATGCCGAGAACACTCATTAGATTTGGCATGAAGGAAATGCCAAAGGTGAGCTTAATGACGAACAGATTGATCGTCGCCGGCATCATGTCGAAGACAGGAAATGATTGTGCGAGATATGGCATGGCATCGCGCAGCGCGTCGACCGAGCGCAGAAACTCGCCCAAAAGACCGCCGAGGATGGCACCGACGACAATAAAGAGCACGCACATTCCCGTGCCGCGTTCGCTGAACTTTTTCAAAAGGATTTCACCTCACTTTTCTCAGAAAGGACGGCTGCATAATGTCTCTGCTATTTTATAAAATTTTAGTTCCTTTCGCAAACAAAATCGTAGGACTTTGGAAAAATTTTTCTCTGTGTGTAACTTACGACAAAAGGCCGGCAATCTGCCGACCTTTTGAAAAGAGAAGAAAATGTTTATAGCAGGTGACGAAGATAGATGTAAATCGTTGATACGACAATGGTCATCAGCATGACGCCGAAGCCGACCTTCAGATAGCTCATGAATGTGATTTTGACGCCGCGCTCCGCTGCCATTGCTGCAACGATGAGGTTGGCAGACGCACCGACGAGCGTGCCGTTGCCGCCGAGACAGGCGCCGAGCGCCAGACTCCACCAAGCGGGTTCGAGATTGGTGACACCCATCTGCCCCATATTTTCGATGAGTGGAATCATCGTTGCGACGAATGGGATATTATCGAGAACGGAGGAAACGAGCGCGGAGAGCCAAAGGACAAGCAGCGATGTCATCGTGACATCGCCTGCTGTAAGAGCCACGGCTTTCGTTGCCATATCGTTGATAAGCCCCGTTTCAATAAGACCGCCGACAGCGATGAAAAGACCGATGAAAAAGAAGATGGTTGGCCACTCGACCTTCCGCAGTGCCGTTTCAACAACCTTTGAACTGCCGCCTGCAAGAAGCAGTATAAAAAAACCGCCGGTCAAAGCAATGAGGGAGGATTCGATATGTGTGATGGAATGTGTGAAGAAGCCAAGGATGACGAGCACTAAGACGAAAAGGCAGCGATAGAGCAAAGACATGTTTGTGAGGGACTTTCGCTCATCCATCGCCATGATTTTTGCCTGAAGCTCTGGCTGTGTCTTGAGCGATTTGCGATAGAGCACATCCATGACAAAGAGCATGAGTATGAGGTTGAGGAGCGCAATCGGGGCAAGGTTTACAAGGAAGGCTACGAAGTCCAGCTCTTTGACTGCCATGCCGATCATGATGTTCGGCGGGTCACCGATGAGTGTTGCTGTACCGCCGATATTTGATGCGATGATTTGCGTCAGGAGGAACGGAACGACCTTGACTTTCAGCTTTAGTGTAATCGAAAATGTGACCGGCACCATGAGGAGAACTGTTGTGACATTGTCTAGGAATGCGGAGAAGATCGCTGTGATAAGACCGAGATAGATGAGGAGACGGCGCGGTTCTGCCTTTGCCGTCTTCGCCGCTTTTACAGCAACATAGTCGAAAAGTCCTGTCTGACTTGTAACGCTGACGAGAATCATCATGCCGACGAGAAGTCCAAGTGTGTTGAAATCCACATGATGCAGTGCAGTTTCCTGCGATAGAACACCTGCAAGCATCAAGAGGATAGCGCCGATCATAGCGGCAACGGTCCGATGAATCTTCTCTGAGACGATAACGGCATACATGAGCACAAAGACAATGCCTGCAAATACTTCCATGAAATCACTCCTTATGCTGTATAGATACGATTGTATTCCTTACAGAAACAATCCAGCTTAAAAAAATAGGCGGAATCCCGCAAAAAAAGAGATTCTGTCTATGTGAAAATACGAACACAACAGTAAAATAGCATGACTTTTTCTTGATGTCAAGAAAAAGAGGAGAAACAAGAAGATACGATACGATATAATTTTTATATATCGACAGGTAAGATTTCTTATTTATAGTCTTCTGCGAGTTTCTTGAAGAGAGGGAGTGATTTTTTTATCGTTTCTGTCTGGATGCAGTACGCTGCGCGGAAATAACCCGGGCAGCCAAAATCTGTGCCCGGCACGAGGAGAAGACCATATTTTTTTGCGCGCTCACAGAATGCGTAATCATTTTTTTCCAGTGCCTTTGGGAAGAGATAAAACGCTCCCTGCGGCTCGACGCAGGTAAAGCCCGCTGCGATGAGACCATCGTAAAGGAGTTTGCCGTTTTTTACATACGTTGCAATATCGGATGGACGGTCTGCGCAGCGCGCGATGACGAGCTGCCAGAGCGACGGTGCATTGACATGTGTCAAAACGCGCGCTGCGCCTGCAATCGCACCGAAGATCTGCCTGAAGTCCGCGACTTTGTCCGGTACAACAATGTAGCCGATGCGCTCGCCTGCTAAGGAGAATGCCTTGCTGTATGAATAGCAGACGATGGTATTGTCGTAATAATTTGGAATATACGGCACATGATAGCCTTCGTAAGCGATTTCACGATACGGCTCATCCGAAATGATGAAGATGGGATGACCGTATTCCTTCGCCTTCTTCATGAGTAGGGCGGCGAGCTTCCTAATGGTTTCTTCAGAATAGATGGCGCCGCTGGGGTTATTCGGTGAGTTTACAATGACGGCCTTCGTATGTGCCGTAATTGCTGTTTCAAAAGCATCGAAATCGATTTGCCAATCGCAGGGACGTGCCGGCACGACGACGAGTTTGCTGCCGACCGACTCAACGAAGCAGCGATACTCTGGAAAAAACGGTGCGAGCGCGATAAAGGCATCGCCATCTTCTGCCAATGCCTTGAAAGAAATCGTAATCGCTGCCGCAGCGCCCGCTGTGATGAAGATGTTCTTTCCTCTATAATCCGTGCCGAAACGCTTGTTGATGCTTGCTGCAATCGCTTCGCGCACCTCGGGGCGGCCGGGGGCGACGGTGTAGCCATTGACCTTTGTCGGGGCTTCTGTCTTTAGTATTTCAATCGCTGTATCACGGATGAAGTCTGGCGTTGGTACGTTTGGATTGCCGAGGCTGAAGTCGAAGATACTGTATTCTCCAAGTTCTGCGGCGCGCTTGCGACCGAACTCGAAAATCGTACGGATCGTAGATTTCTTTGTGCCGAGCTCATACATTTTCTCTGAAACCATCGTAATACCTCATTATGCAACACAGTCAATCTTTTTATCAAAATACCAGTTTACAGTCTATGCGTGAAATCGAAAAAAGTCAATAGAAAAGACCATCCCCAAGGATGGTCTTTTGTGTTTTCCATAGAGCTGATGCAGTGGACGAGAAAGAGATTAGAACTTGAGCTCTTTCTTGTCACGGAGCCAGGGCATCATGTTGCGGAGCTCTGCGCCGACCTTCTCGATCTGATGCTCTTCATGGAGCTTACGCTGTGCGAGGAAGTTTGCACGACCGGCAGCACGGTTTTCAACCAGCCAATTGCGGGCAAACGTGCCGTCCTGGATCTCTTTGAGAACCTTCTTCATTTCCTTCTTCGTGTCTTCCGTGATGATGCGGGGACCGACCATGTAATCGCCGTACTCCGCCGTATCGGAGCAGGACTGGCGCATCTTTGCCATGCCGCCCTCGTAACAGAGGTCAACGATGAGCTTCATCTCATGGAAGCATTCGAAATATGCCATCTCAGGTGGGTAGCCTGCCTCGACGAGAACTTCAAAGCCCGTCTGCATGAGCTGGCAGAGACCACCCATG
>CAUVCH010000038.1:0-7432 GCA_963550265.1 uncultured Mitsuokella sp.
ACGAGCCAAACGGGCAGGATAGCAACGGCAAGCTGCATATCGGGGATCTGTGCCATGAAGATGAGGACGAGGGCAAGAAAGACGAGCGCGATATAATTTGCCCACGGGAAGAGATGTGAGCGAAATGCGGTCATACGCCCCGCCCTTTCGCAATGCCTTCGAAACTTCAAATGCGTGATGCAGATAACCGACCAACTGATGACCGCAGCGCAGGTCGCAATCGAAATCAGGAGCAGAAAGACCTTTCCGGGGAAGAAGTAGTTCAGTGCAACACAGATGAGCGTGATGCCCGAGGAGATAAGGATACCGCGCACGGGAACGCCGCTGCCTGAGAGTTTCGAGAGGAATACCGGCGCATCCTCTGTCGATGCAAGCCCGTAGAGCATGCGGCTGTTGCTGTAAATGGCAGAATTGTAAACGGAAACCGCCGCCATGAGGACGACAAAGTTCAGGATGTGCGCCGCAGCATCAATGCCGACATTGGCAAAAATCTGCACGAAGGGGCTCGCCGCCTTGCCGACCTCATTCCACGGCCAAAGCGACATCAGTACAAACATCGTGCCGACGTAAAAGATGAGGATGCGCCAGAGAACTTGATTGATGGCACGCGGAATACTTTTTTCCGGATTCTCTGCTTCGCCCGCCGTGATGCCGATGAGTTCGATGCCGCCGAAGGAGAACATGACGACGGTGATGGAAAGTGACAGCCCATACCATCCGTTCGGGAAAAAACCACAGTTTTCCCAAAGGTTGCTGAAGTTTTCTGGAAAGGACTGCGGACTCGTGAAGATGAGGTAGAGTCCGAGGACGATCATCGCGATGATGGCCGTGATCTTCACGAGCGCCATCCAGAATTCCGACTCGCCGTAAGCGCGGACATTAATGAGGTTCAGTGCCGTGATGATGACAAGCACCGCAAGCGCACTGAGCCACTGCGGAAGATTCGGCAGCCAAAAGTTCATATAGATGCCGACTGCCGTAAGCTCTGCCATCGAGACGATGACGTAGTTAAACCAGTAATTCCATCCGGAAAGGAAGCCGGGAAATGCGCCCCAATATTTCTTCGCATAGTGACTGAAGGAGCCTGAAACAGGCTCGTCGACTGCCATCTCGCCGAGCATTCGCATGATGAAGTAGATGATGGCACCGCCGATAAAGTAAGCGAACATGACTGAAGGCCCTGCGAGCTCTATGGTCGATGCCGAGCCGTAGAAGAGTCCCGTTCCAATGGCACCGCCAAGCGCAATCATCTGAAGGTGGCGGTTCTTCAGACCACGCTTCATCGCGCCGCCTGCCCTTTGCTCGCTCAATGTTTCTCTTGGATTCATCTTATTTCCCCTTCGCAGCGTCTTGCAGAGCGATAGGGCGAACGCGTGCGCGAATAAACACCAGCGCTATCGCAAGCAGCACAACGGCAGTGACAAGCCCCGACCAACCATTTGCCGTAAACCCATCGACAGCGTAGCCGAAAAAACTGCACACAGCGACAACCGCAACATACGGGAGCTGCGTCGAGACGTGGTCGATATGGCTGCACTGCGCCCCTGCTGACGCGAGAATCGTCGTATCGGAAATGGGAGAAGCGTGGTCACCGCAGACCGCACCCGAAAGAATCGAAGCGACGCAGATAGCAAGAAGTGCGCCCGGTGCATCGCCGAGAACAGCGATGGCAATCGGAATCAAAATGCCAAACGTACCCCAGCTCGTCCCTGTCGCAAAGGCAAGCCCTGCCGCAACGAGAAAGAAGAGCGGCGGCAGGATGAGAATGAGCGTCGCATGCTCGCTGACGATCGCCCCGACAAAACCGCCGAGATCAAGGTATTCCTTGCTGCAAACGCCGGAAAGCGTCCAAGCCAAACAGAGGATGAAGATAGCAGGCGTCATCGCCTTGAAGCCCCAGCCAAAACTGTCACAGAAAGAGAAGAACGAGATGACGCGGCGCGGCAGATAGAGAACCCCCGTGAAGGCAAAGGCGAGGAAGGAACCGAGAACCAGCGACTTTGACGAGTCACAGTCAGCAAACGCTTCAGCAATGGATTTTCCCTCGGCGATTCCACCCGTATAGAGCATGCCAAAGATGCAGGCAGCGATGAGCACGATGAGCGGCAGGACGAGGTCGATGATCTTTCCCTTTCCTTCCTCCGTGCTGACCGAGGCCTCTGCCGTATCCTGATACTCCTTCGGGATTTCAAAATGCTCGATATTGCGCGCGACGCTCCGCCCCATCGCCGCAAAGTCGCGCCCTGACCATATCACGAAAAGCATGAAGAGAATCGTCAGCCATGCATAGATATTGAATGGGATTGTCTGCAAAAACAACGAGAATCCGTCAATCGACGAATTTTCAGGAAGAGAGGAGCCGACCGCTGCCGCCCAGCTTGAGACAGGCGCGATGATGCAGATCGGCGCCGCCGTCGCATCGATGATATACGCGAGTTTTGTCCGTGCGATTCGAAACTTATCCGTCACCGGGCGCATGACCGTGCCGACCGTCAGGCAATTGAAATAATCGTCGATGAAGATGACAAGGCCGAGAAGTGCCGTGACGAGAAGCGCGCTCCGCGGTCCCTTGATAGCACGCGCTGCCCACTCACCATAGGCGCGCGTCGCCCCCGAGCGCGTGATCGCCGCAACGAGAATGCCGAGGATGACAAGGAATACAAGAATGTTGACATTGCTGCCGATCTTCGATGACATGACAGCAAACATCGTGAGGATCGCCTCTAAGGGATTGCCCCCGGCAAAGAGCATAGCACCCGAGAAAATGCCGATGATGAGCGACATATAGACTTCCTTCGTCCAAAGCGCCAAGACAATAGTGATGATCGGCGGCAAAATAGACCAAGCCGTTGCAGTCATAAGATTACCTCTTTTCTGCTGTATGATTGCCTTCTTGATAGAACACATCCGCAAGCTTTGCAAATTCTTCAAGCGTCAGCGTCTCGCCCCTTCTCGTCGGATCAATCCCCGCTTTTTCAAGCGCATCGCCCACCGCCTCCCGAGAAAAGCCGCCGCCCTTCAGCGCATTGCCCAGCGTCTTTCTCCGCTGCCCAAAACTCGCCCTTACGACGCGGAAAAACATCTTTTCATCCCTCACCTCGACCGCCGGCCGTTCTCTCACGCGGCAGGAAATGACCGAACTCTCCACATCCGGCGCAGGAAGAAAGGACTTCGGCGGAACAGCGAGGACGATCTCGGGCTCTGTGTAGTACTGCACGGCGACCGAAAGTGCACCGTAGGCTTTTGTTCCCGGCCTTGCTGTCATGCGGTCGGCAACTTCCTTCTGCACCATCGTCACCATCGCCGTCATCGGCAAATGCCGTTCGAGCAATGTCAGGAGAATCGGGGTCGTAATGTAATACGGAAGATTTGCAACGACCTTATAACTTCCCTCGCCCATGATTTCTGGAATGTTGACCTTTAAAATATCCCCAGGCACAAGGCGAAAGCGCTCGTAACCCTTCAGCGTCTCGGACAGCACGCGGGGAAGCTTCTTGTCGAGTTCAACGGCCGTGACACAGGCACCCGCCTCAAGGAGTGCCTGCGTCAGCGTCCCGATGCCAGGGCCGATCTCAAGCACGCGGTCGCCCTCTGCAATCTCCGCCGCCCGTACGATGCCCGAAACGATGGGCTGACTGATGAGGAAGTTCTGCCCGAGCCGCTTGCTTGCGTGAAGGTCAAAGGCGCGCAGGATATGCTGCGTAATGCTGCGGTTTGCAATACTCGGATGAAGCACGGCACTCGCCTCGCCGTCCAAATCTCCTTTTTTATCCTCTTCGTCCAGACGTCGCACTTCTTCCTCACGCATCGCCGCTCGCCTCCTCTTTTCCTTGCTCCAGAAGTCTTACCGCATCTTCAAATTCCTCACGCGTCACACCGTAACTGTTGAGCCGCGCAAGGAACGTCTTTGCATTGGCAAAACCCAGACCGAGCATGGCGCCGAGCTGCGCTCTGCGCGCACTTGCCGCCGCCGCGCCGGAAAGGTCATTCTTTATGAGATCCGTACTCGAAAACGTCGCTGTCTTTTTCCAGCCGAGTGTCCGAACCTTCTCCAGTGCCTTTCGGATAGAGGCAGGACTTGCCTGCTCGATGCCGATGTCGTTATGCGCCGTCGCTTCCTCCTTTGGAATGAACGCATGCTTTGCATTTGGAAAGCGCTTGGAAAGGAACTTACGAATGCGCTCGCCCGCAGAATCCGGGTCAGTCATGATGATGATGCCGCGGCGCTTACAGGCATCGCCGATCGAACGCAGCGTCCGCTTGCTGAGGTTAAAGCCTTCCGTGATGATGCAGTCCGCTTCAACCGCCTTTGCTATGGCGACAACGTCCATCTTACCTTCGACGACAAGCACTTCTTTGATCATATCGTTTCCTTTCACCGAAATCTTCCCGCACACCGCACCGCCCTGCATACAAGTGTCAGAGCATGGGTTCAACCGCGCGGTAGACTTCCTCTGCAATCCTGCCTACGGGGCGCGGCATATCTCTTTCTGAGCACTTCACGCGCACCCAGTCGTATTTATCCGCAAGCATACGGTAGGCATCATGACATTTATGAAGATACGCTGTATCACGCTCGTGAATATCCCTTCCTACCGCCGTCTCTTTCACCCGCATGGCAAGCAGTCGGTTGGAAACTTTCGGATCCATGTCGAGAAAAATTACACAGTCCGGTACGGGAAGACCTATCTTATTAAATTCGAAATCATAGAGCCAATTAAGAAATACCTCGCGCTCTCCTTCGTCCTCGAGCTTAACCGCCTGATGCACCATATTCGACGTCGTGTAGCGATCGGCAAGAATGATATCACCCGCATCATAAAATTGCTTCCACGTCATGCGGTAGGAGGCAAAGCGGTCAACGGCAAAAAACGTCGATGCCGCATAGGCATTGACATCTCTGGGATGCGTGCCGAACGCGCCGGAAAGATACAGCCGCACCGGCCCCGAACTTTCCGCTTCATAGTCCGGAAAGGAAATGCGATGAACCCTATGACCTTCGCTCTTCAATCGATCGAAAAGCGCCTTCGTCTGCGTCGCTTTTCCCGAGCCATCGCCGGCTTCAAGAATGATGAGTTTCCCCTTTGCCATAAAAACACCCCTTTGGAAAATGCCGTCCATATCATTTGACAACGACAATCTTTTCAAAATCCGCATCCTGCGCACCGATCGTCCGTCGTCCAAACTTTCGCATACGTTCTAAATACGTCAGCACTTCTTCCGTCACAACGTCTCCCGGCACGAGAGCGGGAATGCCGGGCGGATAACAGGTGATTTCCTCGGCGGCAATTCGCCCGGCGGCCTCCTTGACAGAAACGCTTTCCCTTTCCGCAAAAAACGCCTCTCGCGGCGACATCTTTGTTTTAGGCAGCGGCGGCATTGCAGCTGTACACGGTTCTTTCCCCTTGCCAAGATACTTCTGCGCAAGGTCTTTCAGCGCTGCAAGAAGCACGGCCGTTTCTTTTTCGCTGTCCGCATAAGAGAGGATGAAAAGGAGGTTTTCCGGATCAGACAGCTCACATTGCACCTTGTAGCTATGGCGAAGAACCTTCTCCGCCTCTATCGCCGTTATCGTCAGTCCCGCAAGGTTTACCGTCACCTTTGTGAGGTCAAGCCCAACAGCACCTGCACGGGAAAAATCATCTTTCCCCGGCGACCAAAGCCCCGGAATCTTGTTGATATCTTGGCGCAACTTTTCCGCAAGCGCTGCGGCTCGCTCAATAGCCTTACGCCCTGACTCTTCCATCTGAAGACGCGCGATGTCAATCGATGCGAGCAAGAGCTGATTGGGGCTCGTCGTCGTCAAGATGCCCGTCGTCTCTCGTATACGCGCATAATCCACGTGGTCGCCGTTTGCCAAAAGCAGCGATCCCTGCGTCATGGCGCCGAGAATCTTATGCGTCGACTGCGCCGCCATGTCCGCACCTGCGGCAATGGCATCCTGCGGCAGACAGTCGCTGAACCGCAAGTGCGGACCGTGCGCTTCATCGACGAGGAGAAGCCTCCCCTTGTTATGAAGATACTCTGCGATTTCATCGAGCTCTGTCGTAATGCCGTAATAAGTAGGATTGACGAGGACAGCAGCCTTTGCCTCGGGATGCCTTTGTATCGCGCGCACAATGGTCGCTGGCGCAACGCCGTGCGCAATGCCGAGACGTTCATCCACTTCCGGCGCAAGATAAATAGGACGGGCACCAAGCAAAACGAGTGCACTGTAAACCGAACGGTGTGCATTTCTCTGCACAAGAACGGTATCTCCGGGAGAAAGCGCTGCAAGAAGCATCGTATGTATTGCGCCTGACGTGCCGTTTACCATAAAGTACGCGGCTTTCGCACCGTAAAGCCTTGCGGCAAGTTCCTCCGCCTCTTTAATACACCCGCTTGGGCTGTGAATATCGTCGAGTTCCTCCATCAAGGAGACTTCCTCACGAAGCCCTTCCGCCGTGATGAGTTTTCGCAGCGCTTCATGCGCGCCCTTTCCCTGCTTGTGCCCCGGCGTGTGAAAGGCAAGTGCGCCGTCTGCTGCATAGGCAGCCATCTTCTCTGCGATGGGAGCATGCGGCTTTTTCCTATCTGGTGCCCTATACGCCATCATGCTTCACTCCCCCAAGTTTTCCTCCCCTATTTTACTCTACCGCGCCTGCCTTGGCAATTAAAAATCCTTAGATTGCTTGCTGTACTTTCATTCCCTCTGCCCTTGCCGCTCTCATTTGCAATCGACGAACTCGTCAATTCTCGCGCCGCTCTTTGCCATGGGTTCTACAAAACTCCGCCAGACATTCAAGACAATAACACGCGGATGGTCTGTATCTTCGAGCGCTGCATGAAAGGCATCGGCAAAGTCATCCTGCGTATTGACGGTTTCCGCGTGAATGCCGAAGCTTTCCGCGTATTTTTGAAAGTCCATCGGATAATCGAGTTCACAGGCGATATAGCGCTCCTTGTACATGACTCGCTGCAGCTGGCGAATCATGCCAAGGCTCTTGTTGTTGACGATGATGCTGATGACGGGAAGGTTCAGCCTTGCGATGGTGTACAGCTCGTTGCCGGTCATCTTCATGCCGCCGTCGCCCGCAATGTGGATGACGCGACGCTGCCTGCCGTAGAAAAGCTGCGCGCCCATGGCGGCAGGAAGACCGAAGCCCATGGTGCCGAGACCACCGCTCGTCAGCCAAGTTCTCGGGGTTTCGATGGCGAGGTGCAGCGCTGCCCACATCTGATGCTGACCGACGTCGGTGGCAAAGGCATAGGGCTTTCCCTGCGTGCTCTTAGCGACGAGGTGAAGCGCCCAAGGAACAGTCAGTCGGTTTTGCTGATAGTCATACGCAGCCGCCGCCTTAAAGCCTTCGATTCTTTCCCACCATTTCGCAAGATCCGTCTGCGCATCGCGTTGCATAAGGAGGGAAAGAATCTTCTTCATATCGCCGGCACG
>CAUVCH010000039.1:0-7411 GCA_963550265.1 uncultured Mitsuokella sp.
TGACGTCTCCCAATCTACAAACATTGAGACACAATAGCCTTTTAAATCTTGGTACATATCGGTGGCAAAGGGCGCCATCGCACTTAATAAACCGAGAAAGACAGTCAGCCAGAGCCGCCCCTGTTTGCCAAAAGACATGGAAACCTCCTTCATATGCCTAGTTATCCTTATGAATGGAACCTATCATATCATGAACGCTGAGAAATGACAAAGTGCAGCTTCATGTTAAATAATAAAGCCGCTGCATCAAACGTTCTTGATACAGCGGCTTTGCTTATTGTGTGTCAGTGTGCACCGCAGGTGCCGGCAGCGGCGCGGCAGTCTTCGTTTTTATTCGTAAGTCCGAGACGCTGGATCATTTCCATATCTTCAGCAATCGTCGTGCCGGATGTCGTCAGCATATTTCCGGTGATGGATGCCGATGCGCCTGCCTTGAGTGCTGTTGCGCCGTTTTCCGGAAGGAGCTTTCGCCCAGCGGCAAGGCGGATATTCGCTGTCGGATTGATGAAGCGGAAGATGGCAATCGTGCGGAGAACGTCTTCTGGCGGAAGGCTTTCACGACCTTCCATGCCCGTACCGGGAATCGGCATCAAAGAGTTCACAGGGATCGATTCAATGCCGAGCTCAGAGAGACTGATCGCCATGTCGATGCGGTCTTCCCATGTCTCGCCCATGCCGATGATGCCGCCGGAACAGACACAGAAGCCTTCTTCCTGCGCAATCTTGATCGTCTTGATGCGGTCGTCATAGGTGTGGCTCGTGCAGATGTTAGGAAAGAAGCGGCGGCTCGTCTCGATGTTGTGATGGTAGCTCGTGACGCCCGCTCTGCGAAGGCGCTTGAATGCTTCGCGCGGAAGTATGCCGTGAGAGGCACAGAGGTCGATCGTCAGCGTCTTGTTCATCTCTTCGTAGGTCTCTATCGCTTTGTCGAGGTCTTTGCCGGTGAGCGCTCTGCCGCTCGTGACGAGAGAGAAGCGATTGGCGCCGGCATCCTGGTCAGCTTTGGCGACTTTGATGATCTCTTCCTTTGCGAGAAAGCCGTATTCGTCGACGCCTGTATGATGGCAGGCAGCTTGTGCACAGTACTTGCAGTTCTCACCGCAGCGCCCGCTCCTGGCGTTGATGATCGTGCAGAAGTCGATGTGATTGCCGCAGAATGTCTCTTGAATGCGGCCGGCGCCGTCTTGAAGCTCCTCGAGAGGGGCTGTGAGGAGCAGGGATATATCATCGCTGCGCTTGATGCGAAGACCTGCAATGATCTGATCTGTCAGCTTTCGGATGTTTGTTACTTTCATGAAAAGACCTCGTTTCCTATCCTAAGATTTACCGTAAACATTATATGCTGAAAATGGTTGACCGTCAACTGAATGAGAGAATTTTGGCGACAAAAAGCAGAGCTGTGTACGGCGAGTGAATTTTGCATGATGTCTGTTTTGCAATCTTGCACTGTGGCTGCCTTTATGCTATAATGCTAGTCGTACCGACCGCTGGGCGTTCGGTTCCAGTTTTTGTGACTGGTTTCCCCAAGGGGAAGCTAGGCGTAACCAAGCTCTCGCAGAGAAAGCTTGTATCCATACCGGTTTTACCGTTGGGGGAAAGAGGTGTAAATATGAAAGAAGGCATTCATCCGGAATTCTTCGAGGCTACGGTGACGTGCGGCTGCGGCAATACGTTCAAGACGGGCTCGACGAAGAAGGAGCTTCGCGTCGATGTTTGCTCTAAGTGCCATCCGTTCTTTACGGGACGTCAGCGTGACGTACAGGCAGGCGGACGTATCGAGAAGTTCAACAAGCGCTATAAGAAGAACTAAGCTCTTCGGAGGCTGTCGCGAAGCGGCAGCCTTTTTTGATGAGTGATAAGCTAAGGGCGCAATGCTCTGGGGCAAAGTACGATGACAGACGGCTGATATTTGCTGCGCTCTGCGTGCTGTATCAGCGATGCGTTAGGAGGGAAGTATGGAAAAGGCGAAGGTTGGCGGACAAGCCGTAATCGAAGGGGTCATGATGCGCGGCCCGAAATCTCGTGCGACAGCGGTGCGGGATCCAGAAGGAGAGATTCGTCTCGCGTGCGTGCCGGTACATTCGATAGCGGATCGCTTTCCAATTCTAAAGAAGCCGATGTTTCGCGGCTCCGTCGCGCTCATCGAATCGCTCGTCATGGGCATTCGTTCGCTTTCTTATTCCGCAAAGATGGCGGGCGAGGAGGAAGAGCAGCTTTCAGATAAGGAACTTGCCGGAACCATCCTTTTTGCCTTTCTTCTTGCGGCAGTCATCTTCATTGCGATTCCCACGGGGGCGGCGCGCCTTTTTCACTTTGTGACGGAAGATCCCCTCTTTTTGAATCTGATGGAAGGTATTCTGCGCCTTGTCATCTTTCTCGGGTATATCTGGGGAATTTCGCGGATGAAAGACATTCGCCGCGTCTTCCAGTACCATGGTGCAGAGCATAAGACCATCCATTGCTATGAAAAGGATTTGCCGCTGACCGTCGCCAATGTGCAGGCGCAGTCCCGTCTGCATCCGCGTTGCGGCACGAATTTCCTTCTCATCGTCATGCTCGTCTCCATCTTTGTCTTCGCCTTTCTCGGCTGGCCAAATCTCTGGATGCGCATTGTGAGCCGCATCGTACTGCTTCCCCTCGTCGCGGGGATCTCTTATGAAATCATTCGCCTTGCGGGATCCAGTGAAAATGCGCTTGTTCAGACGGCGATTAAGCCGGGGCTCTGGCTGCAGTACCTGACGACCCGTCCGCCAAAGGATGATATGGTCGAAGTGGCCATCGCTTCGTTAAAAGCCGTGCTTCCAGCGGATGACCCTGCGCTGAAGGAAGATATGTTATTGCCGAATACCGATGAACATGCCGCAGCGGCAAAGGATGGAGCCGAGGCGACAGATAAGATAGAACGCAAGGCAGCGGAAGGTGGTGCGCGTCGTGTTGGATAAACTGCGGGCGGTCGAAGAAAAATTTCAAGAGCTCGAATCCATCATCAGCGACCCTGCGGTCATGGAAGATATGGCGAAGTGGCAGGCTTATACGAAAGAGCATGCGCAGCTTTTGCCAATCGTTGAAAGGTACCGCAGCTATAAGAAGGTCGTAGAGCGCTTAGAAGAAGCGCGTGCCATGCTCGTCGAAAAGGATGAGGAGATGCGTGTGCTCGCCACCGAGGAAGTGCGTGAGCTAATGCCGAAAAAAGCGGCGCTTGAAGAAGAACTGCTCCTCCTCCTTCTTCCGCGCGACCCGCATGATGGGAAAAACGTCATTGTCGAAATCCGCGGCGGTGTTGGCGGCGATGAAGCCGCGCTCTTTGCAGGCGATCTCTTTCGCATGTATACGCGCTATGCCGAGCGTCAGCATTGGAAGACGGAACTTCTTTCCGCAAATGCGACGGGCATCGGCGGCTTTAAGGAAGTGACCTTTCTCGTCGCGGGCGACGGCGCTTACTCGAAGCTCAAATACGAGAGCGGCACACACCGCGTCCAGCGTATTCCTGTCACTGAGTCGGGCGGACGCATCCATACGAGTGCAGCGACAGTCGCCGTGCTTCCCGAAGCGGAAGAAGTCGATGTCGATATCGTAGCAAACGACCTTCGTATCGATACCTACTGTGCTTCGGGGGCGGGCGGACAATACGTCAATCGCACGGAGACCGCCATTCGCATCACGCATATTCCGACGGGTATCGTTGTTCAGTGTCAGGATGAAAAGAGCCAGCTGAAGAATAAGGAAAAGGCGATGAAGGTGCTTCGTGCCAGGCTTCTTGACCGCGCGCGACTGGAGCAGGCAGCAGAGGAAGCTGCTGACCGAAAGAGTCAGGTGGGTTCCGGCGACCGGAGTGAGCGGATACGGACGTATAACTTTCCGCAGGGGCGTGTGACCGACCACAGGATTGGATTGACGCTTCATAAGGTCGATGCGATTTTAAATGGGGAATTGGACGAACTGCTGACAGCATTGATTACGGCGGATCAAGCAGAAAAATTGAAGCAGATGAAGTGAGGGATGGGCTTGCAAGAGATTTGGACGATTGGTCGGATACTCAAGTGGACGGAAAAGTTTTTTAGAGGAAAAGGCATGGACACGCCGCGCCTTGATGCCGAAGTCCTTCTTTCTGCCGTCCTCGGGCAGCCGCGCATCCATCTCTATGTGCACTTTGATCAGCCGCTCGTTCCCGAAGAACTGGCACGTTACCGAGCGATGGTGAAGCAGCGCGCTGCGCATGTTCCTGTGGCCTACATCCTCGGGGAAAAGGAGTTCATGGGGCTGACGTTCAAGGTGACAGAAGCAACGCTCATTCCACGCCCCGATACGGAAATTCTCGTTGAGACGGCGATTGAACTTCTCGGCAAAGGAAGTTACAGCGTACCAATTGCTTTTGCTGACATTGGTACAGGCACAGGCGTCGTCTGCCTATCGGTGCTTTCCTTTTTGAAGAAGGCGGGACGTCATGCTCTGGCAGATACGGTGGATATCAGCGAGGAAGTGCGAAGCGCTGCGGAGGAAAATGCGAGGACGCTCGGTTTATCAGAAGACTGCCGCTTTTATACAGGCGATCTTCTCATGCCGCTGGCGGGAAAGACCTATGCCGCGATTCTCTCCAATCCGCCGTATATTCCGGAGGATGATATCGCGTCGCTTGCGCCGGAAGTGCGGCTGAAGGAGCCAAAGACCGCGCTTGCGGGCGGTGCAGATGGGCTTGCTTTCTATCGAAGATTGGCAGCAGAGGCACCGTCGATGCTATATGACGGCGGTTTCCTAGCCGTCGAGGTCGGCGCAGGGCAGGCAGAGCAAGTCGCAGAGCTCTTCATAGACGGCGGCTTAAAGGATGCAGAAACGCGCAAGGATCTCGCAGGCATTGTGCGCGTGGTTCTCGCATGGAAGAGGTAGGTCATGGAGACGAAGGTAGAAAAAGTAAGCAAAAGCAATGCGCCAAAAGAACTTTTCCGCCTTCCGGCTATCTGCCGTGCGGCAAAGATCATTCGCTCCGGCGGCATCGTGGCATTTCCTACGGAGACGGTCTATGGGCTGGGGGCAAGTGGCCTAAACGCAGCGGCATGTAGGAAGATTTACGAGGCAAAGGGGCGCCCGTCAGACAATCCTCTGATCCTTCATGTTGCCAACCGTGCGATGGTCGATTGCTGCGCGCGGGAAGTGACGGAGGCGGCAGAAAAACTGATGGCAGCATTTATGCCGGGACCCTTGACATTGATTCTTCCGCGGAAAAGCGAGATCCCGGATGCGATTACAGGCGGACTGGATACGGTCGGCGTTCGCATGCCGGAGCATTTTGCTGCGCGTGCGCTCATCAAGGCGGCGGGCGTCCCGATTGCTGCGCCGTCGGCAAATCGTTCGGGGCGGCCGAGTCCGACGCGCGCGGCATCTGTCCTGTGTGATATGAAAGGGCGCATTCCGATGATTCTGGACGGCGGCGCATGCCGCTATGGCATCGAGTCCACGATCGTCGATGTGACGGGGGATGTGCCGACAATCCTGCGCCCGGGTGCGATTACGAAAGAGGAGATACAAGAGCTCTTAGGTGCCTGTGAAGTCGACCGCGCACTTGGCGGCGAGGGGGTGCCGAAAGCACCCGGCATGAAATATCGACATTATGCACCAAAGGCAGAGATGTTCCTTCTGACCGGTAGCCCGGGAAAAATTCTTGCGGCGATGAAACGGCGAATGGAGATGGCGCAGCGCGCGGGAAAGAAGGTCGGCATTCTTGCCTCGGAGGAAATCGTCGCGGCACTTGCGGGAAAGACGGATGCAGCACTGCTGAAGGCTTATGGCAGAGAGAACGATCTGCCCGCTATCGCCGCGAATCTCTATGAACTCCTTTTAGCCTTCGATGCGACAGCGGCGGACGTCATCCTTGCGGAGGGAACAGAAGAGTGCGGTTTGGGGCTTGCCATCATGAACCGCATGAAAAAAGCCAGCGGCGGCCGCGTCGAATCCCTCGATTGACGGCGCAGCAGTCACATGCATGTAGAAAAGGCAGACTTTTTATCGAAAGGTGCGGTGAATCTTGACGGAGACACCGCTTTTTCTTATAATAGCGACTGTATGAATGGATGAAGTGTTTGTTATTTTGTAGGAGAGAAGGAATCAGTTTGTTTAGATTTTCCCGCCTGTTTGCCTTAGTCGTTGCCGTGATGATCTATGTCTGCGGCACCGCATCGGCAGAGTCTATGGTCTTTGTCGATGCTAATGACCAGACGGGCTACTATGTCGATCAGGATTCGATTTCGAAGGTTGATTTCACCGATAAGGATGGCACGCATAAGTTTGTTCGCGCACGCATCGCGGTCATTCGTGCGGATCTTAACCGCCGCTACATCTATGCAATGCAGTTTGAGCCGGCGAAAATGACGTATCAGATCTTTGCTTCGGAAGTACAGGCCTATGATACGAAGGAGTCGATCGAGTCACATTCGACCGGTGGACTTCCGCGCCCCTATACGTCGACGTCCATGTTGAAGGAAATCGTCGACTTTATCCTTGCGATGCCGACGGATGAATGATAGCGTAACGGTGGCGTAGGCGTATTTCCTGTAGGAGAATTTTAGCATTTAGGTTAAGAGGGGATTTTCTTGTCGAAGACAGATGCACTCAAGCATAGGACGGCGTATCTTTCCATCATGTCAAATACGACGCTGGTTCTCCTGAAGCTCGCCATCGGCATTTATGTCGGCGCCGTCAGCCTGATTTCGGAAGCACTGCACTCAGGTGTCGATCTCATCGCTGCGCTCATTGCGTTTTGGGCTGTTCGAAAGTCCGTCATGCCGCCCGATATGCAGCATGATTATGGGCACGGAAAATTTGAGAACCTCTCGGCGGCGGTCGAAGCACTCCTCATCGTCGCGGCAGCACTCGGCATCCTCTACGAGTCCGTCTCAAAGTTCGGCGAGAGCGCGGTACCGGAATTTCTTGAATACGGCATCGCGATCATGTGCATCTCGATCGTCATCAATCTCATCGTCTCGCGCCGCTTGATTTCGGTCGCGCAGCAGACGGGCTCGCAGGCGCTTGAGGCGGATGGACTTCATCTGCAGTCGGATATCTGGACATCGGTCGGCGTCCTCGCGGGTCTCGCCTTGATGAAGATCACAGGCATTGCCCTTCTCGACCCGCTCATCGCTGTCTTCGTTGCAGGTATCATCTTTCGTGCAGGCTGGCACATGATTCGTGACTCTGTTCTCGAGCTTACGGATGCAAGTCTTCCCGCAGATGAGGAAGCGCGCATCATGTTTCTCATCGAAAGCGTGCCGGAGGTCAGGGAGTGTCACTGCCTGCGGACGCGCCGCTCGGGTTCGTATAAGATGCTCGATGTCCACGTCCTTTTTGAAGGGGTGATGCCTCTGGCACGCGTTCACGCAATCTGTGATGAGGTGGAAAAGAAGATCCGCAGGGAATTCGG
>CAUVCH010000040.1:0-7402 GCA_963550265.1 uncultured Mitsuokella sp.
CTTGCTCTGGCAGTCTCTGTGATCCTCCTCGTCGCTTTCGCTGCGAACGGCTGCGGCGTGCAAGGCGTCAAGAACGAAGTAAAAAAGGAACAGACAGCGGCAACCCTCGATGAAAAAGTCGAGGGTATTGTTGTGAATATGACGCCGGCGGAGAAAGTCGGACAGATGATGATGATCGGTATTCAAGGTGATACCGTGACGGATGACAGTCTCTACATGCTTCATCAGTACCATATCGGCGGCGTTATACTCTTTGACCGAAATCTCGTGAGTGCAGAGCAGACAAAGAAGCTCAACGAAGACTTACAGGTGCAGGCGGAGGAAAAGGTACCGCTCTTCATCGGCATTGATGAAGAGGGCGGCGATGTCGTTCGTGGGCGCAGCTTTATCCAGCCGCCCAGTTCGCAGCGGCAGATCGGCGCGGCAGGTGACCTTACAGCGGCAGAAGGGGCAGCGAACCGCACGGCGAAGGAACTGAAGGAGCTAGGCTTCAACGTAAACTTTGCCCCGGTCGCAGATGTCGGCGCATCGAGCCGCAGTTTTTCCACCGACCCTGAGACGGTGAAGAAGTTCGTTCTCGCCAGCGTGCAGGGGTATGAGAAGAATCGCATGATCTATGCGATGAAGCACTTTCCCGGCATTGGGCGCAGTACGGTCGACTCGCATAAGGACGTTTCAGAAATCACAGCCTCGCGGGAAAGACTTGCGGCAAGCGATATCGTTCCCTTTAAGGCGGTCATTGATGCAGCGCAGCCAGAGGATTATTTTATTCTCGTATCACATCTGAAATACCCCGCCTACGATGCTGACAACCCCGCGAGTCTTTCCAAAGCTGTGCAGACAGACCTTCTTCGCGGCGAACTCGGTTACCGCGGCATCATCGTCACCGATGATATGGAGATGGGCGCCGTCGCAAAATACGCTGCCTTTCGTGACGTCGGTGTACGCGCTGTGCAGGCAGGCGCGGATATCGTTCTCGTCTGCCATGAGTATGCACATGAGACCGATGTCTATCTTGGCCTTTTGGATGCTGTGGAAAGCGGCGAGATTCCGATGGAACGCATCGATGCATCCGTGCGCCGCATTGTCAAGGCAAAGCTGCTGCATAAGAAGAATGGAGAACTTTGACCGATAACGTGATACCGTATTAAAGTCGCGCGAAAGGTGCGCGGCTTTCCTGCTATTTTGGTGAAATGGTGAAACGATGAAATCTTTAATTCGAAAGATGTATAGAAAGAAACTCGCGGCAGCACTTGCTGCAGGTGTGTGTTTCTTCGCGGCTTTCCCTGCTGCAAATGCTGCGGAAAAAGAGGACGGTCGCCATATTGAGATCTACTATACCGGCTCGATGGAAGGGCGCGTTCTAGCTACGGATGAAGCAGGCAGATCCATCGGCATGGCGCGCATTGCCGCCGCCATTCGACAGGCAAAGGATGCTGATGAGGATACGCTTGCCTTCGATGCGGGAAATATTTTTTCTGGAACGCCGCTCATTGACGCGCGCGACGGCGCAGCCATGGCACCGCTCTTAAATCTTGCGGGGTATGATGCCGCTGCCATCGGCAGCCGAGACGTTTCGCTCGGTATTTCCTCGCTTGTCAAATTGGCGGCTCGGCTGAACTTTCCCATCGTCACAGCGAATATTATCGAAAAGCGATCCAATGACGCGGTTTTTCTCCCGTATAAGGTATTTAATCAGAACGGCGTCCGCATCGCTGTCTTTGGCATGATTGCAGATGGCACACAGCTCGTCCACGATGATGGAAAAGAACTCGAAGTCCAGGATTCTCTGCCGCTGATAAAGGAAATGGCGATGCGCCTGAAGGAAAATAACGACGTCGTCATCGCATTGATGGATTTTGGCGGCGGCGATGCGACGGAAAAAGCAGAGAAAGCGAATATATCCGGTACGGTAGAGGCAGCGCAGCCTGACCCAAAAGCGAAGCTCATGGCTGAAGTGCCGCAGCTTGACCTTGTGATCGACGGCAGAGGAACGGCGCATGGAAAAGCCCTAGGTCACGCGACCGTTGTCGTCAAAGACCATGTGATTGTCTCAAAACGTCAGGAACTTCTTGCAAAAGAAGCGGTTCAAAAGCTTGCGCCGCAGGAAGATGACGCTGTTCTGCTGGCGCTGGAAGAGATCAAGAAAGACGCCGAGCTTGCGGCAAAGGACAGCGCAGCGCAGGAACGTAAGAGCCTAAGGAAGAAAGTGAAGCGAGGTGAACGGAAATGAAGGATAAACTCATACTGGCGATTCTGCAGCTGCCGATTGTGTTTGCCGAGCCCGAGAGAAATCTTGCAGCAGCGAAGGAGGCGATGGAAGCCGCCTTGTGCAAAAGCCCACGTCCCGATATCCTTCTTTTGCCGGAGCTGTGGCTGACAGGTTTCTTTCCGTCACCGATTGAGCAATATGCAGAAGATGCTGTGCACGCAAAGGAGATGATGCAGACCTTTGCAAAGATGCATGGCATTTACCTTGTCGGCGGCTCGCTTCCCATCCGTGAAAAGGGCGCCATATATAACCGCGCTTTTATTTTCGACCGTTCGGGCGAGGAAATCGCGCATTACGATAAGATGCATCTCTTTTCACCAGGCGGAGAAAAGGGGGTATTTACAGCGGGCAGCAGCCTAGCGACGTTTTCCATCGAGGGACATACGGCAGCGCTTGCCATCTGCTATGACCTGCGCTTTCCCGAACTTTTCCGCGCCCTTTCTGCCTGCGGTGCAGAGCTTGTCTTTTTGCCTGCCGAGTGGCCGCTGCGGCGCATCGATCACTTTGAACTTCTCGTGCGGGCGCGTGCTGTCGAGAATCAGATCTTCTTTGCTGCCTGTAATGGCAGCGGTTTATTTCCAAAGGCGATTCCAATTGGTGGGCATTCTGCTGTCATCGACCCTTGGGGTGAGGTGCTAATAGGTGCGAAGGAAGCGCCGACAATTCTTACGGCGGCGTTGGATTTTGAACGACTTGCGGAAGCACGAAAGCGCATCACCGTTTGGCAGGACCGCCGCACAGATGTGTATTCCGCTATGTAGCTGCACTTAGGATGTCTCTCAGTACTTTGATTCTTTGACAAAATGGGTGTTTAACTTGCGGGTGACAAGAGTTCCTTTCCTTTAAACCCCTTGCTTTCTCAGATATTCCCGGGTAAAATAACGAAGAGCGAATATTTTTATAATATAGGAGGAAATCATGAAAAAAATTCATACCGATGCGGCGCCGGCAGCCGTTGGACCGTACAGTCAGGCAGTGGAAGTAAACGGTATGCTTTATGCATCCGGACAAATCGCACTAGACCCTGCCACGGGCGAGCTTGTTGCAGGAGGCATCGAGGCGCAGACGGAGCAGTGCTGCCGAAACATTGAAGCCGTGCTCTCTGCTGCGGGGAAAAGCATGGATAATGTCGTCCGTACGATGTGCTTCCTTGCGGATATCAACGACTTTGTTGCCTTTAATACCGTCTATGCAAAGCATTTCACAAACAAGCCCGCACGCAGCTGCGTGGCTGTGAAGGATCTTCCGAAAGGCGCTCTTTGCGAAATTGAAGTGACAGCGACAACGGCAGAAGAGTACCCTTACTGATGACTTGCAATTTTTTGTGTTATGCGGTAGAATATTCAAGTATTTGTATTTGCGGTTGTAGCTCAGCTGGATAGAGCGTCCGCCTCCTAAGCGGCAGGTCGCGCGTTCGAATCGCGCCAATCGCACCATAGAAAAAGAAGCCCCCGCTTTGGCGGGGGTTTTTTATTGCTCAGTTAAAAATGTTTTCACCGGCGAGGTTAAAGCGTCTTTCCGTACGCATTGACCTTGCGGATGGCGGCAGCGAAGGTCTTTTCGTCGAAGGGGAAGTTCTTGTATTCGTTTGTCTCCATGGCGTATGCTGCAACTTTATCGGCATCGCCGTCCGTCAGCCCCAGATCGGCAAGCGTTACGGGAAGCTTGATGCTGTGGTTGAACTTTGCGATGCGGTGCATTTCTTCATCTTCTCCGAAGTAGGCATGCAGGACGAGGACACCGAAGGAGACGACTTGACCGTGCAGATATTCACCTTCGCGGGAGATTCGGGTTGTGCCGTTGTAAAAGGCATGTGCGTGGCAGGAGTTGTAATAAAAATCTTTTTGGTTGGTGAGATTCGAGGCGTAGCCTGTGGAGACGAGAATATCGAGGGCGATTTCTTCAATGGCCTTGCTGACGCGGTGCTGCCGCACATCTTCAAGTCCTTCCTTGCCGTAGGTATAGAAAGCGTCCTTGGAGGAGGCGGCAATTGCTGCACCGAGAACTGCCGTGTGCGGCAGGTTTGCCGTGCTCTCTTTTGCATGGCGGACGCAGTGCTCGACTTCGGGAGCCTTGCTGATGCCATCGCCGATGCCTGCCCAGAAGTATTTAGCAGGGGCATTGGCAATAACTTTCGTGTTGATGAAGATATGTGCCGGCGTATCAGGGTAACCATAATGGTCAAGCGAGCCATCTTCGTGATAGATGACGGCAATACATGTGCCGGACGAACAATTTGAGCAGATGGTCGGGAAGGTGAAGATCGGCTTGTCGACCGCCTTGGCAACCATCTTTGCGGTATCGGTCGCCTTTCCGCCGCCGAAGCCAAAGATCGCATCGGCCTCTTGGACTTCGGCAAGTCCTGCGAGATGCTCGATGTTCCCTGCAGTGCACTCCACGCCGTAGACAAAGCTGCCCGTCACGCGAATGCCGCCTTTTTCGCAAACTGTTCGTACACCTGCTTCGGAACTTGCGAGTGCGCGCTTGCCGCCGATGAAGACGACGGATTTCACGCGGTACGGTTCGAGGACGTGTGGAATGTCCTCAAAACAATCTTCACCGTAGCTGTAGTTGCTCATATAATTGCTGTTCATCATCATGGCTCTTCTCCTTAGGGCAGCTTTCCTTTGTCGCATGGTTCGTTCCATGCCTTTTCTGCGGTCACTCTATCACTAATTTATTAGAAATAGATTATAAAATCTGTTTCATTATGGATGCAATAGAAAAAGACCGAAGCGCGATAGCTCTCCGGTCTTTTTCTTTGTGGGTGAAGTCTATTGTCAGAAGTTTTCCGCGCTGATCTCAAAGAAGCTCTGGGGGTGTTTGCAGGTTGGGCAAACAGCAGGTGCGCTTGTGCCGATGACAATGTGACCGCAGTTTCTGCACTCCCAGATCTTTACTTCACTCTTTTTGAAAACTTCACTGTCCTTGACGTTTTTCAAAAGCTTGCGATAGCGTTCTTCGTGATGCTTTTCGATAGCAGCGACGAGGCGGAACTTTCTTGCGAGTTCTTTGAAACCTTCCTCTTCAGCGGTTTTCGCAAAGCCGACATACATATCGGTCCATTCGTAATTTTCGCCGTTGGCAGCTGCTTCTAGGTTTTCTTCTGTCGAGCCGATGCCGGCGAGTTCTTTGAACCAGAGCTTTGCATGTTCGCGCTCGTTTGCAGCCGTCTTCAAGAAGAGATCCGCTATCTGCTCATAGCCGTCTTTCTTTGCGCGGGAAGCAAAGTACGTGTATTTGTTCGTCGCCTGACTTTCACCGGCAAATGCTGCGAGAAGGTTTGCTTCTGTCTTTGTACCTGCGTACGGATTTTTTTTGTCTGCCATGTTCATTCTCCTAAGATAAAATCAAGGTTATTTCAAAAGGCTGACTTAAATTATAGGCAGTCTGAGTCGTTTTTTCTGTGCGTCAAGTTACATAATAAAAAATCTTTATTGATTTCTATGTAGATGCTAGAATCGCTGGAACGTAGTTTCTTTTCTTATTTCTCGTAGACGAAATTCAGATTGGTGCGTTCCTTGAGCAAGGGGGCTTTTTCGTCCTTGTCCGAGAGAATGGTCGGCTCAATGGGCCATTGGATGCCGATTTCCGGATCGTCCCAACGAATATTGCCGTCACAGTCCGGCGCATAGTAGTTATCTGCCTTATACTGTACTTCAACATCGTCCGTGAGCGTGATAAAGCCGTGGGCAAAGCCGCGCGGTATGAAGAGCTGACGCTTGTTTTCCGCCGAAAGCTCATAGCCGACCCACTTCGCATAGTTCGGCGAACCCTTGCGGATGTCGACGGCGACGTCGAAGATCGTGCCGCGCGTTGCGCGAAGAAGTTTTGCCTGTGCCATGGGGTTGAGCTGATAGTGCAGACCGCGCAGTGTCCCCTTTTCTGCAGAATAGGAGTGGTTGTCCTGCAGAAAGTCGACGTAGAGACCACCCTCTTCAAATTTACGCTTTGACCAGCTCTCCATAAACCAGCCGCGTGCATCGCCGAAGACATCGGGTTCGATGAGGTAGACGCCCGGGAGCTTTGTTTCTGTTACTTTCATAAAGATTCCTCCTGACAGATAAAATCCTGAAGTTCTTATCGTTTAGCATACACTTAGGAGCACGCGGCGTCAATAGAAGAGCTTTTGAAAGAAGGATAAAACTTTTTGAAAAAGCAGGAAAATTTACTAAGGTGTAGAATTTAAATATATTTATCTCATTTTGAAATTCTATCGAAGGTTCCCTTGACGATGGTCTTTGCCTTAGAGTATAATTTTGTCAACTAAGGTGAAAAAGAAGCGCTTAATATGATGGAATTTGTGATTCATCAGACGGAATGTTTCGTCATGTTAAGGATATGGTGAAATCAGCAGTGGGAGTCTTTCCAATGGCAGCGGAGCTAAATGAAAAGCAGATGGAGGCGTTATATGCGCCTTATGAAAACCAGACGGATGAAGAGATTCTCATGGATATCCGCGACAATAACGACAAGAGAGCCGTCGACTATCTTATCTATAAATACCGGAGCTTTGTTCGGGCAAAGGCGCGTTCGTATTTTTTGGTCGGCGCTGATCGTGAGGATATCTTTCAAGAGGGGATGATTGGCTTTTACAAAGCGATTCGCGATTTTCGTACGGATAAACTCGCTTCCTTCCGTGCGTTTGCAGAGCTCTGCGTTACGCGGCAGATTATTACGGCGGTCAAGACGGCGACACGGCAAAAGCATATTCCGCTCAATACCTATATATCGCTGAACAAGCCAATTTACGATGAAGAATCGGATCGCACGCTGTTGGATATCCTGTCTGGCGTGAAGGTCATGGATCCGGAAGAACTCGTTGTCGGCCGCGAGGAGCTCGACGTTATCGAGAAGAAAATGGAGCATATCCTTTCCACTCTCGAGTGGAAGGTTCTGATGAGTTATCTGGATGGAAAGTCTTATCAGGAGATTGCCGAAAGTTTGGGACGTCATGTGAAGTCAGTGGATAATGCCTTGCAGCGCGTGAAACGCAAGCTGGAAAAGTACATGGAGAGCCGATCCGATGAGATTGACCTGCATATGGTCTACCGCAGCCTTGGCAGTGTTAATCGACGGCTGCGCGGTGTCGTTGATGATGACGGTATGCCGCACTGATGGTGCAGCGAT
>CAUVCH010000041.1:0-7360 GCA_963550265.1 uncultured Mitsuokella sp.
AGCCCAACGTGTAACGCCGCCCGATCACATCCACCAGATACGCCGCCGCATAATACCCCGGCAGCTGCGCGAGCGTCATGATGAGCACATACTCAAAGGTCTTGACGATGGCAAAGCCATGTGTATACACAATGGACGGCAGCCACATGAAGATTCCGTAGTAGCTGAACACGATGCCGAACCACGCGAGCCAAAGCATCGCCGTACGGCGGCGCATTCCCTTTGCCCAAAGTGTCGTAAAGCCTGGTGTCTCGACGCGCTCTGCCTGAACCCTGCCCGGCGCGAGCTGATCGAGAAACGGGCGCTTCGGCATATGCAGCTGACGCTCAATATCCTGAAGAATTGCCTTTGCCTCATCCACACGCCCCTTGGAAAGCAGGTAGCGAATGGATTCCGGCATATGCAGCCGCAGGAGGAAGACATAGAGGGCGGGCAGCGTACCGATGAGGAAGGCGGCCTGCCAACCAAAGACCGGAATCAAAAGATAGGCGACGCACGCCGCTGCGAGCCAGCCCAGTCCCCAAAAACTTTCGAGCAGGACAATGAAGCGGCCGCGCATCTTTGCCGGTGCGTACTCGCTCATCAGCGTCGCCGCAACGGGAAGTTCACCGCCCAAGCCAAAGCCCACGAGAAAGCGGAACACGAGCAGCGATTCATAACTCCAAGCCACGGCGCAGAGTCCCGTCGATACACTGTAGAGGAGAACGGTAATCGTAAAGACCTGCTTGCGCCCTATACGATCCGCCACCATTCCTGCCAGCACCGCGCCGAGCGCCATGCCAATCAGGCCAATTGAACCGATCCAGCCGGTCTGCGCCGGCGTCAAGCTCCACTCCTTTGCCAGCACTGGCAGAACAAAGGCAATCAGTCCGGTATCCATCGCATCGAACAGCCAGCCGAGCCCCGTCACCGTGAGCAGCTTGTACTGGAACTTGCCAAGCGGCAAATTTTCCAACCGATCCAAAATCATGAGACAACCTCCCTTTCGCACCAGATATTCAAAAGTACCTGGGCAGAGTTTGTATATTCTGTTATTTTTCTGCCGACGAGAGGCGAATGACCTCGACCTTTGGCAGCTCACCTTCTATAAGCTCCGCCACCATAAAAGAGCCTTCTGCCCCATCGCGCGGTCTTGCGGCACTTCCGGGGTTCAGAACCGTCAGCACACCAACGCTGCGCTCCACAACATGTGTATGCCCGTAAACCGCGATATCTGCGCCTACGGCCAGCGCTGCATCCCTGAAAAGTCCCGTCGTATATCGGACACCGTAGCTATGCCCATGCGTCAAAAAGATCTTATGTCCCGCAAGCGTAAGGACGCACTCATCTTTCACGTTCGGGTTTGGCCAATCACAGTTGCCTGCGACAGCATAGACCTTTTTGCCGAGGAGCTTTTCAAGATAGCCGGCATCCGACGCAACGTCGCCCGCATGCAGCCAGACCGCCGCCCGCTGTGCAGCAGGGTGTGCGGCGACACGCTCGATCGCCGCAGCATCCCCGTGCGTATCACTGATGATTCCGACCAGCATAATATGCCTCCAACTTTTCCAGCATCAAGCGAAGGGCGCGGCCGCGGTGACTGATCGCTTCTTTCTCCGCCTGCGTGAGCTCTGCCATATGCTTTTCAGGATAGTCCTTGGGAATGAAGTACGGGTCATAGCCAAAACCGCCTTCGCCGCGGGGCGTCAGAACAACTCTGCCATCAACGCGCCCTTCCGTCAAAGCCTTCGCGTGCTTCACGCCTGGGATGGCAAAGACCATGGCGCAGCGATAGTCCGCCGGCGACTCTGCCATCCCTAGTTTTTTCAGTTCTCTGACCATTTTCTTGTTGTTCGCCGCATCGTTGCCATGCTCACCTGCATAGCGCGCACTGTGGACGCCCGGTGCCCCCGCAAGCGCTGCAACCTCGATGCCGGAATCATCGGCAAGACAGGGAAAGCCCACGGCATCTGCATAAAACTGCGCCTTGATTCGCGCATTTCCCGCAAACGTAGAAGCGTCTTCCACCGCATCGGGAAGCTCGCTAAAATCCGCCAGAGACACGACCTCGACCGAAAGGTGCGAAAGCATGTCCCGCATCTCTCGCAGCTTCCCTGCGTTCTTTGTAGCAATGACAAGTTTTTGCATAAATCTTACTCTTTCATCCTACCCGTCCGACCAGCCAGCACAGATCCATCCCCAAGGCTTCTTTCTGTGCTGCGATAAGTTCCCTTATCCCTTTTTCACCAAGGGTTAACAGCCTATCGAGCTCTTCGCGCGTATACGGCCTTCCCTCGCCCGTGCCCTGCAGGTCGACAAAGCTGCCTGCCGCCGTCATCGCGATGTTCATATCGACGATGGCAGCGGCATCTTCTGCATAGCAGAGGTCAAGCAGCGGCTCGCCCGTCTCTCCGATGCCAACGCTGACGGCAGCTAGAAAGTCCTTGACGGGGAACTTCTGATCCTTTCCCCTGCTAAAAAACGTCGCACATGCCTCAACCAGTGCGAGAAATGCCCCCGTGACGCTTGCCGTCCGCGTACCGCCGTCCGCTTCAATGACATCGCAGTCGATATGAATGGTTCGCGCGCCAAGTGCCTCGAGGTCGACGACAGAACGAAGCGCCCTTCCGATCAGCCGCTCGATTTCATGCGTCCTGCCATTTTGCCTACCACGAACAGCTTCGCGCGGCGTACGCTCTGCCGTTGCACTCGGAAGAAGCGAATACTCTGCCGTAATCCACCCTCTCCCCGTTCCGCGAAGAAAGAACGGCACACGCTCTTCCACCGATGCAGCGCATATGACCTTTGTGTTTCCCATGGTCATCAGCACCGAGCCTGCAGGGCCGTGCTGAAAGCGGCGCGTCATCGAGAAGGGACGCAGTGCATCCGCCGCACGATTCCTAAAGCGCACCATTACGCGTGCTTCTCCTGGTACTGACGGTAGTTCTTCAAGATGCAGATCGGCGTCTTCTGGCTCGCGTTGCCAAACGGGTTATCGAGCAGGAGCTTTGCCGCAAAGAGGCCATCTGTGCCGTCCGTCACGCCGACGACACGCGAGCGGTTGAGGTCGTTGACATCCGCGATCATGGCGCCGTAGCAGCCAAGACGAGACTTGATCTTCTTGACCACGTCATACGGCTGTGCCGGACCATAGACGATGCACTTGTCAAACGGCGGCATCGTCCCCGTCACATCGTCGATCAGTGCCGTCTGTTCGCCGCCCCACCTGTAAAAGAGACCGCTCTGTCCGACGAGCTTCCCGAAGAAGCCGGCAAAAAGGGCAAATGCCACGCGCCACTTGCCTTCGACATCCATCAGGGACTGCATGCCGTGCGGTGAAGCGAGGCTGCCATAGTCGGGGATAAAACGGCAGCAGAACTGTGCCACACGGGAAATCTTCAGATCTTCGGGACGAACATAGCGCCCCTGTGTGATGGCAACGACACTTTCCGCACAGCAAAGGAGGTCATCCGAACCGATCTTTCCCTTCGTGTACGTCGCAATGCTGTCGATGATGTCGTCCTTATCCGTCAAGATGCGCGTAGGCACCGGGATGCGTTCAATTTCGATTTTTTTACTCATAACGGTTGCGATGCCTCCTCAGCTTTCCTTCGGTGTAACGCCGGCGAGCTTTGCAAGCTCCAATGCGCCGATTTCCAAACGGATCTTGCGGTAATGCCAAGGTGTGCGCCCCGTCTCCATCCAGATGAAGTCCATCGCAAGGTCGACGTTCTTGCCCGTCATCTCAGAAAGTGCCTCCGCAAGGCTCTTTTTCCCCCGTGGACGCAGCGTAACGAGGGCATCAATGTTCAGCTTATCCTCGCCATTTTTATCGCCCTTTTTCTGGATGAGAACGGCCTCAAAGTAATCGTCCGCACGAACCTCGCCCTCGCGCTCTGCCTTGCCGCGTGCCTCAATGCCGTCAAACTGCTCGTACGGCAGCTGGATGCGGTTGAATGCATCCATGATTGTCGCACAAGAACCGCCTTCGTTATGATACGGCAGACGCTTTTTCAGAGTGATATGCTCGCTGTCTTTTTCTACAACCGTAAACGGAGCACTCGTATCGACGCGGATGTCTTCTTTTCCGAGCATCGAAAGAATCAGTCTCCCCAAGAGATAGCCGACGATGATGACGGCTATGATGATATGAACTGCATAGTATAAGATAGTCAAGCGTTTTTCCTCCCCGCTGTTTCTGCTTCGCCCTGACGCTCGAGCCAAGCGGCTTCATCCTCCATCGCATGCGCAAGAAGCGCATAATACTTTTTCGGCAGGCGTGTGATCCTGTCGGTCTCCCTATCCGTAAAGACATTTTGCGTAAAGCCCCGGACGAGAAGCCTGCCCGTTTCCTTGTGAAAGATGCGATAGGTAAATGCCATTTTCACCTTTGTCAGTACTTTTCCGCGCGTCTCAATGACGAGCGTATCGTCAAAATGCCCCGGCGAAACATACTTTGCACGAACCTCTGTAATAGGAAAGACAAAACCGTCCTCCATCATGGCGTTAAGCGTGATGCCGTATTTATGGAGATAGGCGACGCGCCCCATCTCAAACCAGCGAATGTAGTTTGCATGGTGCACGACACCCATCGCATCCGTATCGTAAAAATTGACATGATACTCGATGTTGTCGGGCATGGCAAGCCCTCCTTTCGAAATCCAAACAGACCCAGCCGAAACATATCAAACAATGGAAAAGACTTTATCGAGCTGCTTCAGGCACGCGTGAAGACGCGCTAATTCCTGCTTCCCTTCGACGCGTCTTCCCGAGTAATAATACGTCGTTTCTTTCGCCTCGCTGCGCACCTCGATGCCGCATGCGGCAAGCTGCCGCTTCAATTCCCGCACAGTTCCCGCATTGCCGTCCAGCAGGCTCACATGTGCAGGAAAGATTTCCCGCAGCGTTTCCTTGAAATAATTAAAATGCGTGCAGCCTAGGACAAGCGCAGAATACGCTTCGAGATCGTACGGCGCAAGTTCCTTTTCAAGATAAGTCCGCACAACAGGCGAACGAAATTCCAGCCTTTCCGCAAAGGACACAAGCTCCGGAAGTGCAAGAAGATCGACGAGATGCGCCTTGTCCACACGGCCTAAAAGCCGCTGCATCTTCTTTCCCTTCACAGTGAGCGGCGTCGCCGTCACGAGCACACGATGCGCTCCATCGCGGTCGAGCGCGAACTTCACCGCTGGCTCCATGCCGATGATCGGAATGTCGTAGCGCGCCCGCATCGCCTTCGCTGCTACGGAAGTTGCCGTATTGCAGGCAATGACAATCGCATCCGCGCCCTTTTCCACCAAAAAGTCAAAGGCTTCGCGAACAAAGACCATGATCTCTTCCTTCGAACGCACGCCGTACGGTACATGGTCTTCGTCTGCATAAAAAAGAAAGGACGCCCCTTTCATCTCGTGCATTGCATGGTGCAAAACAGAAAGGCCGCCCATCCCGGAATCAAAAAATGCAATCGTCATTGCAAACCATCTCACTTCATAGTATACGGAAGGCAGTGAAGCACGCTCCCTTCGCCCCGGAAGCCTCGAGAACAAGGTTCCGCCAAACGGTGCCTCGCTCATTATATCAGCTTCCCCTTTATTTGACAAGCAAGCCACATCTCTGCTATAATAAAATTAATTTTTTATGGAGAGGTGGCCGAGCGGTTTAAGGCGCTGGTCTTGAAAACCAGTGATGCGGCAACGCACCGTGGGTTCGAATCCCACCCTCTCCGCCATATGGATGTCAAGCAGCTGCTGGCTGCTTTTTTTGTGGAATGAATGGATAAAAGGCGAAGCCCTTCGGCTTCGCCTTTTATCTTAATCCGTATCTCAGTTTGTAAAAAGTTCCGTAGACAGATAGCGGTCGCCGGTATCCGGGAGCAGAGCTACGATGTTCTTTCCTTCAAACTCTGGGCGCCTTGCAAGCTCGATCGCTGCGAAGAGTGCAGCACCGGAAGAGATGCCGATGAGGACGCCTTCCGACTGACTGAATTGGCGGCCATACTTGAAGGCATCCTCGTTCGACACCTTGATGACTTCGTCATAAACCTTCGGATCGAGCGTCTCCGGCACAAAGCCCGCGCCGATGCCTTGAATCTTATGCGGGCCTGCCTGCCCCTCCGAAAGAACCGGGCTGGAGGCCGGCTCTACAGCGACAATCTTAACTTTCGCATTCTTCTTCCGGAGGTAACGACCGACCCCTGTCAGCGTGCCGCCCGTGCCGACGCCGGCGATGAAAGCATCCACTTGATTATCGAGTGCATCGCCGATCTCAGGTCCTGTCGTTTCCTCATGGCACTCGGGATTCGCCTGATTGGTAAACTGGCTGGGAATAAAGGAGTTCGGCATCTCTTTTGCGAGTTCTTCCGCCTTTGCAATCGCGCCTTTCATGCCCTTTGCTCCCTCGGTCAGGACAATCTGAGCACCGTAGGCCTTCAGGAGATTGCGGCGCTCGACGCTCATCGTCTCCGGCATGGTGAGGATGGCCTTGTAGCCGCGCGCTGCCGCAAAGGACGCGAGACCTATACCCGTATTGCCGGACGTCGGCTCGATGATGACGGTATCCTTGTTGATCTTGCCTTCCTTTTCTGCTTTTTCGATCATCGCCTTTGCAATGCGATCCTTGACAGAGCCGGCAGGGTTGAAGTATTCAAGTTTGACGAAGATGTTCGCCTTGAGACCGTTTGCCTTGATGAAGTTGTTTGCCTTGAGAAGCGGGGTGTTTCCGATGAGTTCAGTGACGCTTTGATAGACTTTTGCCATAATGTGTTCCTCCCTATCATGGATTATATCGATTCATTGTTTTTGAAATACATATATGTAAGATATATTTATAGAGTAGCACTGTTTCTTTCTCTTGTCAACAGGGATTGACAAAATCCACTTGGTTTACTATGCTTTATGAGAAAAGTTTTCTGAAAAAACATATCTTCATTTCATCGTATAGAAAGCGAGTACTTCCATGAAAATTTCTGCAAAAGGCCGTTACGGGCTGGCCGCAATGACCTATCTTGCCCATAAATACGACACAGGCGCTCCCGTGACGATCGTCAGTGTTGCAGAGCGCCTCGGCATTTCGAAAATCTATCTCGAACAGGTCTTTTCTCTGCTGAAGCGGGCGGAGCTTGTAAACTCCATCAAGGGGAGTCAGGGCGGCTACCGACTTTCTCGCCGCCCACGTGAGATCACAGCATATGACATCCTGCATGCCATCGAGCTGTCGTTGACGGAAAAAGCCGCGCCCGCATCCCCCGACAGGATGCCGGAGCTCGACCGCGCACTCGAAAGCCGGCTTTACGCGCCGCTCGACCATGCGATCAAGGACTCTCTTGAAAGCGTCACACTTGACACATTGCTGATTGCTGTGGCGGAAGAAAAAGCGGCAGAGA
>CAUVCH010000042.1:0-7194 GCA_963550265.1 uncultured Mitsuokella sp.
CTCATCACCGACGGTATCATCCGCCGTGCGCTCGCGAAGGATTACCACTTTCTCGATGAGCCGGTCGTGAACATCATGTACACAGAGCCGCTGACCATAGGCGCGAAGGAAATGGCAGCCGCGGCGCTTTCCGTCATGGAAAAGCACAAGCCTCGTCCCATTACCGTCCTTCCCGTCGTCGACGATGCGGGACAGCCGGTCGGCATGCTGCATCTGACCGACCTCCTGAAGCAGGGAGTCGTGTAAAAAATCACTGCCTGCTGTGATGCTTTCGGTTATTACAGTACGGCATCTATGGTTCACAAATTGGAGGGATCTCTGTGATCAATCGCGGCGCATGGGCGGAGGTAAATCTTGCTGCGCTTCGTCATAACTATGAAGCCATTAAAGAAAAGTTAGCAAAGGGCGCAAGGCTTTGCGCCGTCGTAAAGGCGGACGCCTATGGTCATGGTGCAGTCCCTGCGGCGCGCATTGCCCTTTCGGCAGGGGCGGCGTATCTTGCCGTCGCTGCTATAGAAGAAGCTGCAGAGCTTCGCCGTGCGGGAATTACGGCGCCCATCCTCATGCTTGGCATCGTTCCCGAAGAAGCTGCGCTCGATGTCGTGAGCCTTGGTGTTACACAAACGGTGGCAAGTGTCGAGCTTGCACGGGCACTTTCAGAGGCCGCTGTGCGCCTTGGAAGGCGAGCAAAGGTGCATCTTGCGATTGAAACGGGCATGGGGCGTATCGGTGTGCGCCCTGAGGAAGTGTATGCACTTGCGCGCACAGTCAAGGAACTTCCGCAGATGGAGATCGAAGGGGCATTCTCTCATTTTGCCATGGCGGATATCGAAGATAAGTCTTTTTCAAGAGGGCAGTTCCGTCTTTTTCAAACGGCAGTTGAAGAAATCCGTCGCGCAGGCGCTGCGCCAGAGATCTGTCACATCGCAGAGAGTGCGGCGGCGCTTGAGATGCCAAAGACGCATCTCGATATGGTGCGCGCCGGCATCATTCAATACGGGCTTTGGCCGAGCGATGAAGTGGCAAGAAATGCCGCGCTCACGCCTGTCATGAAACTTTATGCAAAAGTCGTGTTCTTGAAATCGATTGAAAAGGGAAAGAGTATCGGTTACGGCCGCGCCTATATTGCGGATGCTATCCGCCGCATTGCAACGCTTCCCATCGGCTATGCTGACGGCTATATTCGCGCGTATGCAAAGGCGGGCTATGTCCTCATCCACGGGCAGAAAGCCAAGATCGTCGGTCGTATCTGCATGGATCAAACCATGGTCGATGTCACGGATATCGAGGATGTTAAAGTCGGTGATAAGGCGACGCTCTTCGGCGAAGCGGAGCTGTCGGCGGACACGCTGGCAAAATGGGCGGATACCATCAATTACGAGGTTCCCTGCCTGCTTTCCAAGCGCGTGCCGCGCATTTATATCGACGAGGATGCTAAAGTATGATCAAGTTATTGGTGACAGATCTTGACGGTACGCTTCTGCCAAAGGGACAGGCGGTCGCGAGGGAAAATATCGAAGCGGTGCAGAAGGCAGCGGCGGCAGGCGTCACGGTATCGATTGCAACGGGGCGGATGTTTTCGACGGCACTTCCCATCGCACGTGCGCTCGGCGTCGATGTGCCGGTCGTGACGTATAACGGCGCACTCATCCGGCGTGTGTCGGGGGAAACGCTCTATGAAAGCAAGCTCTCGAAACCGACCATTGAAGAAGCGGTCGACTTTGCAAAAGCGCACGGCTGGTACATACAGTCGTACAGTGATGACAGGTTGCTCTTTGCCGAATACACGACATTTTCCAAGGGATATGAAGACCGTCTCGGGACAAAGGGCGAGGTTGTCGGCTGGGAAGGACTTTGCGCGCGGACGGAAAACGTCTATAAGATGCTCGTGATCTCGGAAAATGCGGAACTTGCGAAAGAGCGTGCGGCGGTGTTTAATGAGCACTTTGCCGGACGTGCGCAGGCATTTCGCTCGATGGCAACTAATTTTGATATTGTAACCCCGAAGACATCAAAGGCATTCGGCGTGCAGAAACTTGCTGAGATACTCGGCATCCCGCTTTTAGAAACCATGGCGATCGGTGATTCCGACAACGATATCCCAATGCTGGAAATTGTAGGGCATTCGGTTGCCATGGGCAATGCGAACGCGGGCGCAAAAGCAGCGGCAAACTACGTGACGACAAATTGCGAAGAGAATGGCTTTGCCAAGGCAGTTTACGACTATGTGTTGGGAGGAAAGAGCGATGACCGTTGAGAAGGAGACACAGGACAGCTGCCGCCTCATCATTGTGACGGGGATGTCGGGGGGCGGCAAGACGCAGGCCAGCCGCTTTCTGGAGGATCTCGGCTATTTCTGTGTGGATAATATCCCGCCGGTTCTCATTCCGAAATTCGTCGAGCTCTGCAAACATGCGGGCGGTGAGTCGCGCAAGATCGTCCTTGTCGTCGACATGCGGAGTCACGCGTTCTTCGATGCGTTTTACCACACACTCGAGAATTTGGATAAAGACGGCGTTCCCTATGAGCTCCTCTTTATGGATGCATCGGACGGGGCGATCATCCGTCGCTATAAGGAGACGCGCCGCCGGCATCCAATGGCACCGGCATCGCGCATTTCAGAGGGGATTGCTAAGGAGCGCGAGCGCCTCGCATCCATCCGGGCAAAGGCGACATATGTCATCGATACGTCGGAACTCAAGAAGGTTGACCTTCGCGATAAACTGCGCCGTCTCTTCGGCGGCGCAGACGGCGAACAGATGACGATCAATGTCGTTTCCTTCGGCTTTAAATATGGTATGCTGCTCGATGCCGACATGGTCTTTGACGTCCGCTTCTTACCAAATCCGTTTTATGTTGACACGATGCGCCATAAGTCGGGAACCGTGCCCGAGGTGGCAAGTTACATCGAACAATGGCCAGTGACGAAGGAGTTTTTGAAGCATCTCGACGGCATGATGGATTTTCTCATTCCGCAGTACATCAAGGAGGGAAAGAGTCAGTTTGTCATCGCCGTCGGCTGTACGGGCGGCATGCACCGCAGCGTCTTCACAGCAAAGCATATCTATGACCGCCTGATGTCGCAGGGGCACTTTGCACGGCTGGAGCATCGCGACCTCATGAAGAACGATGTGCAGGAACACGTTCGGGAGGAATGCTGAGATGCATCTTTTGAAATGGCTCTATCCTGGGCTGCGCTTCAAACGATGGCTGCTCCTCTTCACGGTCGGCGTCATGCTGGCAGGGCTGGGACTTGCGCTCGTCTTCAACTATAAGTATCTCGACACGATTGAAGAAGCGATTTTCCGCACGATCTACCTTTGGCGCGGTTCGTATGACTATATGTTTACGACGCTGATCGGAGCGGCCGTCGTCATCATAGGGCTTTCGCTCATGCTCATTGCGATGCGCTTTGTCATTCGCTCCGTCATCCTTGTGCTGCTGCCGGACAGCAGCGAGCGGCTCGTTGACATCATCTATGAAAAGCGACGTCTCAGCCGCGGCCCGAGCGTCGCTGTCATCGGCGGTGGGCACGGGCTTTCTGTTCTGCTGCGCGGCATCAAGACGGCGACATCGAATGTCTCGGCGGTTGTCACGGTTGCGGATGACGGCGGTTCCTCGGGACGCCTGCGCGAGGAGCTTGGCATCATTCCGCCTGGGGACTTGCGCAACTGTTTGGTTGCACTCGCCGATACTGAGCCTTTGATGGAAAAGCTTTTCCAATATCGTTTCAAGAGTGAAAGCGAGCTTGGCGGGCATTCGTTCGGCAATCTTTTTATCGCGGCAATGACGGGCGTTACAGGTGATGTCGAGACGGCACTTCGCGAGTCGAGTAAGGTCCTCGCCGTCAAAGGACAGGTGCTTCCCGCATCAAAAGAGCATGTCCGGCTTGATGCTATTATGGAGGACGGTACCGTCGTCGAGGGTGAGAGTCACATCCCGGAGGTACATAAGCGCATTCGCCGCGTCTTACTCTATCCACCGCATGTGCAGCCGGTGGAAGCCGCGCTTTCAGCACTTGAAAATGCGGATGCTGTTGTTTTAGGGCCAGGTTCCCTTTATACGAGCATTATGCCGAACCTTCTCGTCGATGGTGTCGCAGATACGCTGCAAAAGAGCAAGGCGGTCAAGATCTATATCTGCAATGTCATGACGCAGCCTGGTGAGACCGACGGTTACACGGCGAGTATGCACGCGCGCGCTATTTTAGAGCACGGTGGACGCGGCATTATCGATTACATGATCGTCAACAACGCGCCGATTACAGATGCGATGCTCGAATACTATAAAGAGCGGGGCGCAGAGCCTGTCCGCATTGATGACGACGAAATCCGTGCGCTTGGCATCGGCTTTTTGAAAGCAGACATCATCAATCAGTCGGACGTCATTCGCCATGACCCAGATAAACTGTGCAAAAATGTCATGAAGATGGTGGAAGGTCTTCGCCCATCGAAAAAAGGCGACCATTTGATGCGGCATAGCCATTGACAAGAAAGCGCAGCGAATAAGTCTGAAATAAGTGATAATAAACAAAGGAGGATAGTCGAAAGGAATTGCACGTGTGCGCGATTCGTATTATAATGTCATTATATTTTCAGAAAGGAGCGGTAAGAATGAAGGGCGGAGCAGCGGATTTCCCACAGAACGAAGTATCGGATACGATGCGGGATTTAATAACCCGTATGCATGACTGGATGACAAAATACATTAAATCCTTTTATACGGACGATGCAGAGGTCATGAAAGGGATTCGCATTAAGGAAATTCACACGGGCTATGTGACGGCAAATGCCGTCGCTCTTGCCAAAAACCTGCACCTTTCGCCGCATGACGCTGCACTTGCTGAAATTATTGGGCTATTTCACGACGTTGGCCGCTTTCGGCAGTACACGCTTTATCAGACCTTTAACGATGCCATGTCGGAAGACCATGCCGCACTTGGACTAAAGGTGCTGAGCGAGCTGCCTTTCATGAAAGAGCTGTCGCCCATAGATATCGAATGCATTCATTTTGCCATCAGCCGCCACAACAAGATGTCGATTGGCAGGGCGCCGAGTGCACTTGCCTTGACATTGGCGAAGCTCATTCGCGATGCGGATAAACTCGACATCTATCGCGTCTTAGAGCCGTATCTTTCATCGGAGGGCGCGAAAAAGGCACCGAAGTTTATGAAGGCCGCAGCGTCTGACCTCGTCAGTGAAAAAATTCTCACTTGCTTTCTCGAGGGAAAACAGGCGGATTATCACTGGATTAAGACACATGGAGACCGCAAGGCGGTGCGGCTTCTCTGGGTGTATGACATAAGCTATGCATATACGCTTCGCGAAATCATGAAACGCGGCTATGTGGATAAGATCATCTCTTTTCTGCCAAAACAGGAGGGTCTTGACCGCGGCATAGCGAAACTTCGCACCTATATTGAGACAAAGTGCCGGAGCGAAGATATAGCTGACATGGTATGAAGAAAAAGACAAGATAAAGAAATAGACGACGGATATCAAGATACAGAACTGGGAGGAAACCACTGATGGCAGAGACGAAACGACCTTCGAACTTCATCCAAAACATGATCGATGAAGAGCGCGGGGCTGGACGGTATGCAGACGGCATTGTCACGCGATTTCCGCCCGAGCCAAACGGCTATCTTCACATCGGCCATGCGAAGTCCATCTGCCTGAATTTTGGGCTTGCGGAACAAAATGGCGGACTTTGCAACCTTCGTTTTGACGATACGAATCCGACGAAGGAAGATACGGAGTATGTGGACTCCATTCAGGCGGATATCCGCTGGCTCGGCTTTTCGTGGGGAAAGCGAATGTTCTATGCATCGGATTACTTCCCGAAGCTTTTCGATTATGCGGTTGCGCTCATTAAGAAGGGGCTTGCCTATGTAGATGATCTATCGGCAGACGAGATTCGTGCCTACCGCGGCACGCTCCATGAACCGGGAAGGGAAAGCCCGCATAGGGATCGTTCGGTGGAGGAGAATCTTGACCTCTTTCTGCGTATGAAGGCAGGCGAATTCCCCGATGGGAGCCACGTTCTCCGTGCAAAAATCGACATGGCGTCGCAGAATCTCGTTATGCGCGACCCGGTCATCTACCGCATCGCGCATACACGCCACCATCGGACGGGGGATGCATGGTGCATTTATCCGATGTACGACTTTGCCCATCCGCTTTCCGATGCGATAGAGGGCATTACACATTCTATCTGCACGCTCGAGTTTGAAGAGCATCGCCCGTTTTATGACTGGCTGCTCGATTCCCTCGGCTTTGACCCCATGACGCGCCCGCATCAGATCGAGTTTGCGCGCCTCAACCTCACGAATACTGTGACGAGCAAGCGCAAGCTTCGGCAGCTGGTTGAAGAAGGCTATGTCCGTGGTTGGGATGACCCGCGCATGCCGACGATTTCAGGTCTTCGCCGCCGCGGCTTTACAGCGGCGGCACTGCGCAATTTCTGCCATGCGATCGGCGTCGCAAAGGCAAACAGCCTTGTGGATGCACAGATGCTTGAGCACGAAGTCCGTGCCGATCTCAATGAGAATGCAGACCGTGTCATGGCAGTTCTGCACCCACTGAAGGTCGTCATCACGAATTATCCAGAAGATAAGAAAGAAATGCTTCTCGCAGAAAACAATCCGCTACATGGCGGGCATCGGTTTGTGCCGTTCTCCCGTGAAATCTATATCGATCAGGAAGATTTTATGGAAGAGCCGCCGAAGAAATACTTTCGGCTGAAGCCGGGCGGCGAGGTTCGTCTAAAGCATGCCTATATCATCAAGTGTGAGGAAGTTATCAAGGATGCGGCAGGATGTGTCAAAGAGCTTCACTGCACAGCGGATCTGGACTCAAAGACGGGCGGCTTGACTGCAGGGCGAAAGATCAAAGGGACGATTCACTGGGTCGATGCAAAGGCGGCACTTTCCGCAGAAGTTCGCCTTTATGACAACCTCATCGAGACGGATGAGAGCGGCAATATCCCGGATGACTTCATCGAAGCGCTCAACAAGGATTCACTCGAAGTGATTGAAGATGCTCGCATTGAGCCTTCGGTGAGGTTGGTCGCAGAGGGGACGCATTACCAGTTCCTACGCGTGGGTTACTTTGTTGTTGATCCCGATACGACGCCGGATCACATCGTTTTCAATCGCGTCGTAGGGCTTCGCGACAGCTGGGCAAAGGTCAAAAA
>CAUVCH010000043.1:0-7187 GCA_963550265.1 uncultured Mitsuokella sp.
ATTTAAAATATCCAATGACAAGGTACATCCACCATATAAATTAAAAACGGACAGCATGGAGGAGGGGCTAGACATGGCAAACCATATACTTGATTTGAAGAAGAATGTCGCAGATCTTGTGGAAGAATTTCCAGAGCTAAGACAAGTACTCGCAGACATTGGCTTTAAAGAAATACTAAGCGACAAAGCGCTTCACGTCATGGGGCGTATTATGACCATCCCGCGCGGTGCGGCGGTAAAAGGCATTGCCATGGACAGGGTAAAGGCAGCTCTGCAGGCGGCAGGCTTTGCATTCGCAGAAGAAAGCGCCGATAAAAGGAAAGCGCGTCTTAAGGAATATCTCGAACGCCTGCATCGCGGCGAACCGCTGGAGAGCGTGCAGAAAGAGTTTCGCGCGCACTTTACCGGTGTTGCCCCTGAAGAAATTGCGGCGGCAGAGCAGGCACTGATCCGCGACGGCGCCGCCCCAAAAGAAGTACAGCGCCTCTGCAGCGTCCACGCCGCTCTTTTTACAGGAAATACCAAGGAGGAAAAACCTGCTGTCACAGAAGATACACTCCCCGCGGGACATCCGCTCACGCTTCTTCGTCTTGAAAATGAAAAGCTGAGCGAACTTCTCGACCGAATAGAAGCAGAGACAGCGGCAGAAAACATGGCAAAGCTCATGCCGCTCCTCGGCAGGCTCTTCGCCATCTATGCGCACTATGCAAAAAAAGAAGAGCTTCTCATGCCCTTCCTTTATGACTATGGCGTCACCGGTCCATCCCAGGTCATGTGGGGCGTCGACGATGAGATCAAACGCGAGCTCGGCACGGTCATGAAGTCGCTGAAAGAAGACACCGAAAACTTCATGACCTATCGCGGCAGGTTAAATACCTTGATTGAAAGCATCCGTGAGATGATCATCAAGGAAGACCGCATCCTTTTCCCGCTGGCACTTCGCTTTTTTACAGAGAACGAATGGAAGATGGTCTATGCCGACTGTTTCGAGATGGGCATGGCATTTGTCGACGAAGAGACACTTCCACGCTGGGGAACAGGCGAACGATACCGAGAGACGTTAAAACTGCCGGAAAACGTCCTTACCAGCAAGGTGAAGATGCCTGCAGGCGAAGTCTCTGTCCGTGCATTGATCGAAATCCTAAAGCTTATCGACATTGACATCACCTACATAGATAAAGACGACAACCTTCGTTTCTTCATGAATGAGGGAAAGATTTTTTCACGTCCGCTCTCAGCACTGGGACGCGAGGTTTATTCCTGCCATTCACCGAACATCGAACCCGTCGTCCGGCAGCTCCTTATCGATTTTAAGGCAAAGAAACGGCGCTCAATGGAAGTATATCGATCGATCAAGGAGCGTCCTGTCAGCGTTCGCTATATGGGCATCTACGATGAAAATGACGAATATGCGGGTACGGTAGAGTTCGTACAGGACTGCAGCGAGATTCTCAACCACTTCAAAAGAGGGTAACTTAGCCCTTCCTGAAAAGAATCGCTAAAAGCAAAAATCTATGAAATACGGCAGGTGAGATGTGATGTTTGCCAATCCGATGATGGAACAATTGCCGCGCAGGCGACTGGAGGATTTCCAATTAAAACTACTGCAAAAGCAGCTGGCTTGGGCAGCAGAAAAGAGTAAGTTTTACCGAGAATTGTTTCAAAAGGCAGGCGTGCGGGCAGCGGATGTAAAATCGCTGGACGATCTTCAAAGCTTTCCCTTTACTGACAATGCCGCGCTTTCAAAAGCAGGACTGTATGACCGCATCACATTACCGCTGTCGACGATGGTACGATATGGATTAGCAGGTACGGCAGAGATGACTGCAACGCAGGGCGACGTCACACACGATATCGACAGGCTTTCCCGCGCACTCATCGCCGCTGGCGTCAATCGAACCTCCACCGTCGGCATTTTAGGCGATCTTTCTGATGTGCGGCTCCTCAATTTTATCTATACCACGGAGGCCATCGGTGCGACCGCGGTACCGATGGGTGTGGATGAAAGCCGCTGGAATAGACTTCTTGACCATTTGCATCTCGATGCCCTGGTAGGCTTTGATACATGCATCGCGCAGCTTGTAAGCCAAAGGCAGGCGAGCGATATGTATGCCCTGCCTTCGGTCAAAAACATCTTTTGCATCCACCAGACAGCGATACAGGACGATACGCCATCCCTCATGAAGCAGATGAAGGTAAAGTTCTGCCATCTTTACGCACCGACTGCACTTGGCACCGCGGGAATGCTCTATCCATGTGAAAGAAGAAGGGAGCATCTCGCAGAGGATTATTTTTATGCGGAGGTCATCGCATTTGGCAGCGACCATGTTTGCCAAACGGGGCATATGGGTGAACTCGTCGTGACGACACTGCAGGCAGAGGCACTGCCGCTCATCCGTTTTCGCACGAGACAAGCTGTGACTTTCACCGATGCGCCATGCAGCTGCGGCCGCACGCACCGAAGAGTTCTGCTTCCGCCTAGTCTTTGATGTGTATGATGGCGGCAAGCAGCAATGCGCACTTTTCATCAAAAGGAACATTGAAGGAACCATTATGAAGAAATATCGCATTGTACCAAAAGATGCGGGGAAGTTCTGGCAGCTTGTTCAAGGAATGCAGCTTACACCAGAGAAAAAAGAACTTCTGCAAAGCTGCGTGATCCGTCACGTCGAGATCGCAGCAGAGAACAATCTTTGGGAAATCGCACTTTCGACACATACACTCATCCCAGCGAACCTCCTTGCTGCCGCATCCGAAGAAATCAAAGCGCAGTGCAGTCTCGCATCCGTCATCTTTCACCAGGATGTCGTAAATCTCGAGGACAATCTTGAAAAAATCTGGCCGCAGGTCATCGAAGAATCTTCCGTCGGAAATGCGGCAGGCAAGGGCATTGGCAGCAATGCCTTCAACGAAGGCGTGTATGAACTCCTGACGCGCTCGAAGTACGAAGTCTCCGGCAGCAGGGTCAAGGTCAGTGTCCCAGGTGAGCTTGCCGGTGAGATCATGCGGGCGCATGCGACAACGAGCCGCATGGAAAAAAGCATTGAAAAACATCTCGGCTATTGCTGTCGTGTCGAGCTGGAAGCGAGCGATGAAGTGCTCGCAAACGTCGAGTCCGCCACGCAGGATCCGCGTTTTATTCACCGCCAAACAGCAGCACCTGCACCTCTTAAACCGCATCTTTCCGTCATTTTCGGCGGAAAAGGCGAACGCAGTAGAGAGATGCCGCATAGCTCAGCAGCTATAAAGCCCTCTCAAAAGACAGTCGCTGAAAAAAAGCCAGCAAAATCTTCTCTCAAAAAGGATTATGCAGCCCCTGTCCGCGTCGAGCGTACAGGAAGTCTCATCTTTGGCCGCAGCGTCATGGGGGAGGTTAAGAAGATTACAGAAATCGACGGCGAGATGAAGAACATCATCGTCGAAGGCACGGTGGGCGAAGGCATAGGCTCCGGCATCAAGGTCATTACATTTAAGACAGGAAGTACGCTCCTCACGTTCTGTATTACAGACGATACCGACGGTATTATCTGCAAGGCATTTTTCAAAAAGGGCAAACGAAATGCGTCGGATGACGACCTTGCGCATGTTCGGGCGGAACTAAAAGAAGGCATGAGCGTTCGCATCCGCGGTTCCGTACGCTTTGATACCTACATGAACGAATATGTCCTCTTCATCGAGGGACTGGCGAAAAAGGAAATCAAACCGCGCGTCGATACGGCGAAAGAAAAGCGCGTCGAGCTCCATGCACACACGACGATGAGCGAGATGGATGCCGTCGTCACAGCAAAAGAACTCATCCAGACGGCAGACCGTTGGGGCTGGCCTGCCATTGCGATTACCGACCACGGCGTCGTACAGGCATTTCCGGATGCGGCAAAGGCACTGAAGGACTGCAAGACCGATCTTAAGGTCATTTTCGGCATGGAGGGCTACCTTGTCGATGATGCGAATATGCAGAAGCGGGCGAATCACATCATTTTCCTTGCGAAGACACCGAATGGACTGCGCAACATCTATCAGATGGTTTCACTCTCACATCTTCGCTATTTCCGTCGCCGCCCGCGCCTGCCGAAGTGCATCATCAAGGAATTCCGGCAAGACGTCATCATCGGCTCTGCCTGTGAGGCGGGCGAGCTCATCACGGCGATCAAAGAAGGACGGACGGAGGATGAATTAAAGGATATCGCGGATTTTTATGACTATCTCGAAATCCAGCCGATTCATAACAACGACTTTTTAAAGCGCAGCGACAAATTCCCCAACATCCAAACGGATGATGACCTTCGTGCAATAAACATCAAGGTGGCAGAGCTTGCACTCGCGATGGGAAAACCGCTCGTCGCGACCTGTGACGTTCATTTCCTAAATCCAGAAGACAGCATCTACCGTGCCATCCTGATGAAAGGCAAAGGCTTTTCCGATGCCGAGCTTCAGCCGCCGCTTTACTTGCGCACGACCGACGAGATGCTCAAAGAGTTCACCTATCTAGAAGATATCCGCGAGGGACTGGCGTTCGAAGCCGTCGTCACGAATCCGCGCAAGATCACAGATATGGTACAGCGCTTCAAGCCTATTCCCGACGACCTTTACTCGCCTGCCATCCCGGGCGCAGATGAAGAGATTCGCAAGATGAGCTATGACCGCGCTAGGCACATGTACGGCGATAATCTTCCAGCGCTTGTCGAAGCACGGCTGGAGCAGGAGCTAAAGCCCATCATAGCACATGGCTTCAGCTCGCTCTACCTCATCGCGCAGCGCCTTGTCAAGAAGTCGAACGACGATGGCTACCTCGTCGGTTCACGCGGATCGGTCGGTTCTTCTTTCATCGCGACGATGACGGGCATCACCGAGGTCAATCCGCTGCCGCCGCACTGGCGCTGCCCGCATTGCCAGTACAGCAAATTTATCACGGACGGCTCCTATGGCTCAGGCTACGACCTTCCGGATAAGACGTGCCCTGTCTGCCATACGCCGCTCGTCAAGGATGGACATGACATTCCGTTTGCGGTCTTTTTGGGATTTGACGGAGACAAGGTACCCGATATAGACCTCAACTTCTCTGGCACTTATCAACCCGTTGCGCACAAGTACACAGAAATTCTTTTTGGCAAGGACAATGTCTATCGGGCGGGCTCTATACAGACCGTTGCCGATAAAACCGCCTTCGGCTACGTCAAGAAATTCTTCGAGGAAAAGGGCGTCAAGAAACACATTTCCTATATAGACAAACTCGCACACGGCTGCATGGGCGTCAAGAGCACAACTGGACAGCATCCAGCAGGCATTATGGTCGTGCCGCGCAACATGGACATTCACTTTTTCTCGCCCATCCAGCACCCGGCAAACGATGTAAACAGCGGCACGATCACAACGCATTTCGACTATCACTCGATTTCCAGCCGTCTCGTCAAGCTCGACATTCTCGGACACGATGATCCGACCGTTATCAAGATGCTTGAGGATCTGACCCATCGCGACCCAAAGACAATTCCCTTTGACGACGCTGCGACGATGTCCATCTTCAACTCAACGACCGCGCTCGGCGTCACGCCTGAGGAACTCGGCACCACGAGCGGCACCTTCGGCATCCCCGAATTTCGCACGCCATTCACCCGCCAGATGATCGATGACACAAACCCCGATGTCTTTTCCGACCTCGTTCGAATCTCCGGCTTTTCCCATGGTACAGACGTCTGGCTCGGCAATGCACAGGATCTGATACGCAGCGGACAGTGCACGATCAAAAATGCGATTTCTGCCCGCGATGACATCATGATGTATCTCATTCACCATGGCATCGACCATCTGCTCTCCTTTCAGACGATGGAAAAAGTTCGAAAGGGCAAGGGCATTAAAGACGATGTCGTAGCAATGCTCCGGGAAGGCGGCATTCCCGAATGGTATATCGAATCCTGTCAAAAGATCAAATACCTCTTTCCGCGTGCGCATGCGACCGCCTATGTCATGATGGCGTACCGCATAGCCTTCTGCAAAGTCCACTATCCGCTTGCCTACTATGCCGCCTACTTCTCCATTCGAGCCGCAGAATTTGACGCAAACATCATCGCACGTGGCAAAGACGTCGTTGCAAATGAAATCAAGAAGTTAGAGTCTGCCGCTAAAGAAAAGAAGTTAGACCCCAAGCAAAGCGCGACGCTCATCGTCCTCCAGCTCGCATGGGAGATGTATCTCCGCGGCTTTCGCTGTAAATTCGTCGATCTCTACGAAAGTGACGCCGAGAAATTCCGCATCGTTGGAACGGAACTCCTGCCGCCGATCGCCTCGCTTTCCGGTATGGGCATCAAAGCGTCTGAGGGCATTGCAGAAGCGAGAAAGGACGGTATTTTCACTTCGATAGAAGATCTCCGCCGCCGCTCCGGCATCTCGAAAACCAACATCGAAATTCTGCGCTCTCACGGCTGCCTAGACGGCATGAGCGAAAGCGATCAGATCGCACTATTCATGTAAATGACATAGAATATCGTTTACATGAGGGCTTTTCGCCTTCTTCTTTTTATGATAAAATAAAGCCGATATTTCATACATGCAACAATGGGGAGCGTTGAAAATGGTAAAGAAAATGCTGCGGCTTGCTGTTTTAGGTATCGGCATGTTTTCTATGTTTGGCGTGGGGTCTGCTCGGGCGGCAGAAATTCCTATGCGCGGCGTTGTTGAAGGGTTTTACGGCACACCGTGGAGCATGGAAGAGCGCCTTGACATGATAGAATTCTGCAAAACGCATAAGATGAATGCCTATATCTATGCGCCGAAGGATGATCCTTATCACCGGGAGAAATGGCGTGAACCTTACCCAAAGGAAAAGCTGGATGAACTTCAGACACTGATACGCGCTTCAAAAAGTGCAGATGTGGACTTCATCTTCGCCGTCTCCCCTGGACTGGATATACACTTTTACGGAGATGCGCGCGCAGCTGATGAAGAGAAGATGCTCGCAAAGCTGAATGCCGTCTACGCAATTGGCGGCAGACATTTTGCCGTCTTTTACGACGACATTCCGGAAAAGGACGGCAAGGGACAGGCAGAATTCCTCACAAGGCTGGAAGAAAAGCTTCGCGCTGAACATCCAGATATCGCCCCTCTCATCACAGTGCCGACCGAATACTTTCGTCTCGACATGACAGCAGACGACAAAGTGAAACCCTATACGAAAGATTTTGCTGCATATC
>CAUVCH010000044.1:0-7136 GCA_963550265.1 uncultured Mitsuokella sp.
TTTTCCGAAAGGATTTTTTACTCAAGGGTAATTTGATCGGACGTATTTTAGCTGCCAAGGGAGATCGAAGGGTTGTATGGCATGATGTCCTAGCGGCAGCAGAGCGTTTTGGTGTCATAGAAGAGACATTTCTCATGCGTGCAAAATGATACGCCGTATGGTCGGGGATAGATGATAATGGTATGAAGGATTTTGAGGAAATCTCTAGTTTATCGGTGGATAAGAGACGGTGAGAAGCTCTTTAATATCACGGATGATCTTTTGATGCGGAAAGGCGGCGAGTTCGTCGTGCGTCGTCATTCCTGTCGTCACGCCGACGAAGGTGAGATTGGCATTTTTGGCAGTCATCGCGTCGGTCACACTGTCGCCGATGTAGAGCGCTTCGTTTTTTTCTGCTTGGAAAAAGGCGAGTGCTTTTTTTATGCCTTCCGTGCCGGGTTTTAGCTCCTTCACATCATCGCTTCCGACGTAGTAGTCGATAAGATCGAGTCCTGCACTGTCGAACTTTTCCTTCACGCGCGAGCCTGTCTTGTTGGAAACGATGCCGAGCCTTGCACCGTTTGCCTTGAGCGTCCGCAGTGTCTCGACTGTATGCGGATAGAAGAAGGTTCCTGCCGTCATGTAGTGGTCCGCTTCTATCTTGTAGGCGTCGATAAAGGCGGTGATCTCTTCTTCGCTCTTGTAGCCGGAAAGAATGCGGACAGCATCGCGCATGGGAAGCCCAATTGTCTTTTTTATCGCTGCCGTTGATTTTTGCAGAAGATGGAATTTATCGAACGTAATATGAAAGCACTTCAAAATAGCACTTTCAGAGCAGACGAGTGTGTAGTCAAAATCAAAGAGATACAGTGGATAGTATGACAAGAGAATTCTCCTTTTCAGCTTTTCAGCGATTGATTGGATATGCGAGCAGTATAGTATAGATACTGGAAAAATGTATGTAGGTATCGGCATCTTTTTCCCTTGGAAGTTTTATAGCTCTACCGTAAATGTTACGGGAAAATGCGATGCGCCTAAACAAACCTCAGTGAAGCAAGCGGGGAAAGTGCACGGTACGCCCCGGCGGACTTCTTTCGTCCAAGCGCAGTGCGTTTTAGAAGTCCGCCGATTGTTCAGCGTACAAGTGCATAACCGCTTGCGTAACGAGGCGTTTGCGTGGGGCACGCATGTCCGTAACATTTTACGTAGATTCAGTTTTATAAAACAGTTGAAGAAAGTTTTGGAATCGAGTAAGATAAAAGATACGGAATTTTAGAAAGCGAAATAGTCTAGGAAAGAGAAGGCGCAATGAAGCATATCGTTATCGACTTGGAAATGAATCCCGTAGACCGGAGCTACCGCGACGTGCACCGTCATATGCACGAAGAAGTAATCGAGATCGGTGCGGTGCGTCTCGATGCGGATTTTCAAGAAGAAGCGCGCTTCCAGTGCTATGTCTGTCCGGAGTACGGCTCTATCCGGCGGACGATTCGTGAGCTCACGGGCATTACAGAGGAAAAAGTAGCAGGAAAACCGCACTATAAAGAAGCTTTTCATTCGTTCATCGATTGGGTTGGCGACGAAACAGTGAAGATTTATTCTTGGAGTCTGTCCGATGTCAAACAGCTGAGGAGTGAATGCCGCTACAAACTTCCCGACTTTGATATACAGTGGCTGGACAGTCGCTGGATTGACCTTCAGCGCGCATTTGATGACCGTTTGGGTCTGCATCACAGCCTTGCCCTAAAGCATGCACTTGGCGCCATGGATCATAAATTTGAAGGCACGGCGCATACAGCGCTCGACGACGCAATCAACACGAGTGCAATTCTTGTACTCATGCAGGACGAGGTGAAGTTCCGCAGGACGATGCAGCCGGTTATTGACATCTTGCAGCCGAAGGATGAACTCTCGGACTCGATCGGCGATCTCTTCCCAGAGCTTGGCAATCTGAAGTTGGATAAGTAAGGAGCAGGCGATGGAAAAAATGGCAGTCCTCGGGCCGCGCGGCACGCACAGCGAAGCGGCGGCATTCTATCTTACGAGGCATCTTGCAGCAGACAGTAAACTTGTGAGTTACCCCGACATCTATTCCGCTATCCAGGCGGTGGAGGAAGGCGCCGTAAGCAGTGCGCTGGTTCCCGTGGAAAATTCGCTCGAAGGTCCGATCAACATCACGCTCGACACGCTCGCGCGAAGCGATACACTTCGTGTAATACGCGAGCTTGTTTGGCCTGTACATAATTTCCTGATGGCAAAGCCCGGCGTAACTAAGTCGTCTGTCCGCCGCATTCTCTCACATCCACAGCCGATTTCCCAGTGCCGCACACTGTTAAATCAAACATTTGCCGGCGTCGAGGTTGTCGAGGTTGCGAGCACGGCACGCGCGGCCGAACTTGTTGCGGCGGAAGATGCGTGCGAAGGATGGGCAGCGATTTGTACAGAGCGCGGCGGCGAGCTGAACGGGCTTACGGTTCTTGCGCGCGACATTCAGGACAATATGGCAAATGCCACGCGTTTTTTTGAGATTGTCCGCAGGGAAGTCCGGGTGCCAGAGGCGAGAAAGCTTGCAACGAAGATGCTCGTCATCTGTCAGATTGACGGTGCAAAGGCCGGTGCCCTCTACGATGTTCTGCGCGAATTTGCCGAGCGTGGTGTCAATATGACGCGCATCGAGTCCCGTCCCGCGCGGACGACGCTCGGCGCCTATATTTTTTTCTTTGACCTTGAACTTGGAACGGATGAAGAGGCCTTGCGCGATGCATTGGATGCCGTCTCGAAAAAGAGCATCTGGCTGAAAGAACTCGGCGCCTTTCCCATCCTTGAGGTTTGAGATGCTGACGTTTAACGCATTTCGGGCGCTGGCTGCACTTGTCCTTTGCTCTGTGGCAGGCGATTGAGAAATTTTCCTTTACAGAAAAGAAAGGATATGCTATAATTTTTTTATTCGCACGGCGTGCAGAAGATGGAGAGGTGTCCGAGCGGTTGAAGGTGCTTGACTCGAAATCAAGTGTGGTTCATAGCCACCGTGGGTTCGAATCCCACCCTCTCTGCCATTGAAAAAGCAAGCTCTTGCGGGACTATCCCGCGGGGGCTTTTTGTGTGTTTTTCTTTTGACAGCAGGCTTTCTTCAATGGTATACTGCTTTGTAATTAGCGATTGGACTAGACGAGGGGTATACGCATGATTTTTGACAGTCACACCCATACGAAATTTTCCGCAGACTCGGAGATGCGTGCGGAAATTGCTATCATGGACGCGTCGGATAAGGGCGTTGGCCTTGTCTTTAGCGACCACTATGATCCGAAATTTCCCGGTGAGCAGGATTTTACCTTTGACAAAAGAGCTTATTTTAAGGAATATCATTCGTATGCCGGCTCAAAGGTGCACCTTGGCGTTGAGGTTGGTATGCGCGAGGATACACTTGCGGAAGTTCTGGCATTTGTCGAGGATGAGCCCTTTGACCTCGTCATCGGTTCTCTCCATATCATGGAGGGAAAGGATCTTTATGAGCCATCCTTTTATGAGGGCAGGGAAAAGGCAGAACTCTACCATGCGTATCTAACGCAGATGGCGCAGCTTGTTTACAGTCATGCCTTTGTCGATGTTCTCGGGCATATCGATTATATCTGCCGTTATGCACCGTTTTCTATCCCCGACATTACCTATGGTGACTTTGCGGAGGACGTAGACAAAGTCCTTCGCGCCGCTATTGAGACGGAGACGATGATGGAACTTTCGACGCGCCGCTTTGAAAGACGCACGGCACGAAAGGAACTTTTCCCCATTTACAAGCGCTATTACGATCTCGGCGGTCGGTATGTGACATTGGGGTCCGATGCGCATACACAAGATGCGATTGGTGCGTTCTTCTTCGAGGCAGAGGAATTCGTGAAAGAAGCAGGTCTGCAGATTGTCACTTTCTGTGGACACCGGCTGCAAATCTGTTAGATGGTGAATGGCCGGTTGGGAAGGCAGCGAGAAAAACGTATGGAATCTCCTGAAACTGCATCTATGAAAGAGCTGCTCACGCACATGGCACGTGTTTTAGGCGAGCCGAAGCATTTGAAGCTTCGGCTCTTTGTTGAGGGGCTGATCATCGGGAGCCTCACGGGTCTTGTCATTGCGCTCTTTCGCTATCTGCTCATACTGTCGGAGAACTTTCTTCCGCGGCTTTACAGCACGCTTGCTGCTATGCCCATTTACCTCATTTTTTGGCTTATCTTGCTCTGTTTTATCGCATGGATTCTCGGAAAAATTGTGACGAAAGACCCGATGACGGCAGGATCCGGAATTCCGCAGATCGAAGGTATTCTTGCGGGCGAGATGCAGATGAATTGGGCGCGTGTTCTCGCTCTGAAGTTTCTCGGTGCGGTTCTCGGCATCGGTGCCGGGCTTTCGCTTGGGCGCGAGGGTCCAAGCGTCCAGCTGGGCGCCTGTCTTGGCTCGGGCGTCAGCCGCCTGACGCATCGTGCGTTTGATGAGGGGCGCTACCTTCTTGTGACGGGGGCGGGCGCCGGGCTGGCGGCGGCATTTAATGCACCGCTCGCGGGTGCAGTCTTTGCCTTCGAAGAGCTGGCACATACGTTTTCACCCTATGTGCTCATTGGGGCGATGTCCGCAGCGATCATGGCGACGACTGTGACGCAGCAATTTTTCGGCATGGCGCCTGTCTTTCACTTAGGCGAAATCCCCGCCGTCGATGCAGGTGCGAATTTCTTTCTGCTTGTATCGCTCGGGCTTTTTGTCGGCGTCGTTTCGCTCGCCTTTAACCATTTTCTTATCTTCTTTCTCGAGAGGAATCGCCGCTTTTCTGTGCCCGCTTGGGGAAAGGCACTTCTTCCGCTGCTTATCTCTGTGCCGCTCGGCTTTTTTCTGCCGGAGGTGCTCGGCGGCGGAAGTCCGCTCGTCGATTCGCTCGTCACTGCGCCGCATGCGATCCTATTTCTCGTCGTGCTCTTTTTGGGAAAGTTTTTCTTCACGATGTTTGCCTTCGGCTCCGGCGTTCCGGGCGGTATCTTCCTGCCGATGCTCGTCCTCGGCGCACTTGCGGGAAATATCTTTGCCGCAGGCGCAGAATCATTCGGCGTTCTTCCAGCGTCCTTTGCTGTCTGTGCAATTGTCTACGCGATGGCAGGCTATTTCTCTGCTGTTGTAAAGTCGCCCATTACAGGTGTCATTCTCATCATGGAGATGACCGGTTCTTTTGCGCACCTTCTTCCACTGATGATCGTCTCCATGGTCGCTTACATCGTTGCGGATCTCACGGGAGGGAAGCCCGTCTATGAGATGCTCCTCGCACGCAATATTGCCTTGCAGAAAAAGGCTGCATCGGCCTATCGTGCTCGCCTTGCAGAAAAGATGGGAACGAAGGAAGTACACGAATGGAAAAAGCCTCCTGCTTAGGAGGCATCTTTATCGTATATATAAAAAAAGACTCCACGTTGTGAAGCCTTGCTTTTTTATGGAGCTGATTATAGGACTTGAACCTACGACCTGCTCATTACGAATGAGCTGCTCTACCAACTGAGCTAAATCAGCATGTTATCCGCTGCAACATATGTCGTGCACAGCTGACAAAACATAGTATAGTGGAAGAGCTTCGTTTTGTCAACAACTTTTTTGCTATTTTTGAAGAACTTTTCTCAGGATGTATGGCAATGCGAAGGCTTTGAGAAAATTCTTTTGCATGGTTTTTCTGCAAAAGAGCAGGGGTTTATGATAAAATGAAGGTGTACATCGATAAACATTGCAGGCAGCAATGTACGGACGCATGGGAGAGTGAATAATGGCAGAAAATCGTAAGCCCCCACAGAATATTGAGGCGGAAGAGAGCGTGTTAGGTGCTATGCTGATCAAAAAAGACGCCATCATAGAAGCGGCGGAGATGGTGTCGGATCGAGATTTTTATCGTGAGGCGAACCGCGTGATTTTTTCCACGATGCAGGAGCTAGCAGATGAGGGCGAAGCCGTCGATATTGTGACGCTAACCGATCGCCTAAAGCGCGGCGACATGCTCGATAAAGTCGGCGGCATTGCCTATGTGACAAAGCTTGCGAATGCCGTGCCGACGGCAGCGAATGTTCACTACCATTTAAAAATCGTCAAGGAAAAGGCGGAACTGCGCCGTCTGATCGATGCCGCGACAGAGATCGCGGGCGCGGCGTACGAGGACAGCCAGCCTGTCGATGCTCTGATGGACGATGCAGAAAAGCGCATCCTATCCGTCGCGGGTGAACGTGGCAGCGGGAGTTTTGAACCGATGAAGAACATCGTCATGCGCACGTTTGAGCGCATCGGTTCTTTGTATGAGTCGAAAGGCGGCATCACGGGTTTGGCTACGGGGTTTCGTGACCTAGACTGTCTGATGAGCGGCCTTCAGCCGAGCGACCTCATCTTGGTCGCTGCGCGTCCCTCGATGGGTAAGACCGCCTTCACACTGAATATCGCAAGCTACGCTGGGCTTTCCGGGGCACGTGTCGCATTTTTCTCGCTCGAGATGAGCAAGGAGCAGCTGGTTCAGCGCATTCTCTGTGCCGAAGGCGGCATCGACTCGCAGCGAGTCCGCACCGGACAGCTCTCCTTCGAGGAGTGGAATTCTCTCGTCCTGACGAGTGACCGCATTGCGCGCTCACCGATCTTCATCGACGACACGCCGGGCATCACGGTCATGGAGCTTCGATCAAAGGCGCGGCGCCTGCAAGCTGAACATGGGCTGGATCTCGTCATCATCGACTACTTGCAGCTCATGCAGGGGCGCTCGAGCAAGAGCGGCGACAACCGCCAGCAGGAAATCTCTGAGATCTCGCGCTCGCTGAAGTCGCTCGCCCGCGAACTGAATGTTCCGGTCATCGCGCTCTCGCAGCTTTCGCGCTCCGTCGAAAGCCGCCAAGTCAAGCGCCCGATGCTCTCTGATCTGCGCGAATCAGGTTCACTTGAGCAGGATGCCGATATCGTCATGTTCCTCTATCGCGAAGATTATTACGACAAGGATACGGAAAATAAGAATATTACAGAAGTCATCATCGCCAAGCATCGCAATGGTCCCGTCGATACGGTGAATTTGTTCTTCCAAAGGGAATTTACAAAGTTTCGCGATCTTTTGCAGGAGTGATGAGACAGAAGACTGTCTTTCTGGCATGGAACTTCATCGCAAG
>CAUVCH010000045.1:0-7100 GCA_963550265.1 uncultured Mitsuokella sp.
AAGTTCCCTTACCATATCCTTGATGTCAAGATGCTTTCGAACAAAGTCAGCGGCTGCGGTGCCCAGCCGCTTCCGAAGGCTGTCATCTGAAAATAAAAGCTCTACCTTTTCCGCAAAGGCATCGGGGTCTTCCGTCGCGACAAGGTAACCGTTTTCTCCTGCTTTAATAAGATCCTCACAGCCGCCGATGTTCGAGGCAACGGCGGGAAGTCCTGTCGACATGGCTTCCATCAGAGTATTCGGCAGCCCTTCGTGGCGCGAGGGAAAGATATAGACATCGGAAAGCTGATAATACGGGCAGGTGTCCGAAACTTCGCCTACGACCACAATGCTGTTTCCAAGTGTCTTGGAAAGGAGCTGCATCTCTTGCAGCAAATCCTTTTGCCCGCCGCCGACGATAAGCAGCCGTGCCTGTGGAAATTTTGCATGGATTCGCTTCCACGCCGTTTCTAAAGTATCCGTTCCTTTGTTCAGCACCACGCGCGCACAAAAGAGCAGAACCAAGGCATCTTCCGGAAGCCTATGCTCCTTCCGGAGTTTCCTTTTCTGCGCATCGGTTACCTGCGCATAATGCACGGTATCGAGTCCCTGCGGCTGCACGATAACCTTCTCCTTAAAAATACCGCTGCGCTCTACAAAGGAACTCTGAATCGCGCGAGAGATAGCAAGGTACTGCGAGCACTTGGTAAAAACTCGGTTGCGCCAGCTCTCATGCGGGTCAAAGGATTCTGCAATCCCCGTCAGTGCCAGCGTCGCCGGCTTGTGAAAGACACGTGAATAAAGGATTGCCCAGACAGCAAAGGCAGGTCGCCCCAAGATGTAGAACGTATCAATGTCCCGATGCGTCGTCATCAATCGAAGAAACAACTCGCCGCCGCGAAAGGGTTCATGCAGCCGCACCAAATGCACGCCGTCGATGACTTCTGTCGACTTTGCTGAAAAACTGCGCTTTTTAGCAAAGATCGTCACCTTATGCCCCAGCGCTATGAGTGCTTTAGCATGATGCTCTGCATGAAACTCTGCCCCGCTCTTCGTCGGTATGCCATTTTTTGAAAACTTTTCGCCAATTGCATAATCCTTGATAATCAGACCTATGTGCATGACCGATCTCCTTCACATCTTCGCATGTTTAACCGATTGCTTTTCCTTAGGAAATCTCTGTATGAGCTCCTTACATGCCGCAATAGCCCGCTCCGGCGTCACATGCCAAAGACAATGCGGCTTGGGATTTGAAGGGCATTCTTCCCTGCGGCAAGTGCAGGGACAGCATGGTTCGTCTGCTGTCAGAGCCTTTGCCGCCCTCATAACGGGATGCCAGCGTTTGGGATGTGTACAGCCGTATACGACAACCATCGGCGTGCCCGTTGTCGCCGCGATATGTGCTGCACCGGTGTCGACCGTGACGAAAAGCGCACTTCTCTTTATCAATGCCGCAAGATCTACCAGATTCGTCTCTCCGCAGAAGTTTTTTACCGGTGCGGCGAGTTTCGCGATAACTTCCTCAGCATACGCTTTATCTCCCGGTGCACCGACAATAAAAAAAGCTGCGTCATAAGATGCCTTAAGCGCTTTGACCACTTCGCCAAAGTACACCTTCGGCCATGTCTTCAGTGGAAATGTCCCTTTGACGCAGAGCGCAACAGGCATTTTCCCCTGCGGCAGACGCGAGAGAAGCGCCGCCGCCCGCTCATCATTCTCGCGCTCAATCCGTGCAAAGACAGGCTCTGCCGTCTCATCATCCGCCTGCCCTGTCACGCCGCGTACGATCGACTGATAGGTCTCTGCCTGGAGCGTCGCGTCGAGATCATGCGTAATCTTGACCGTCTTTGTATAAAGCCAAGTCACGCGGCTCGGCTTTGAATCAAAGACCTTCGATGGACCGATGCGCGTAGGGATGCGGGCAAGGAAGGCGAGGAGCGCAGGACGTAGTTTCCGATCCAAGGAAATGGATAGGTCAAAATGACGGTGCCTTAAATCCCGCACCATATTCCACATCTTTGCAAAGGCATTTTCCTTCGCCTTGTATGAAAAGACGATAACGTCGTCAACGACAGGATTGTTTTCCACTGCCTCGCGCACGGCTGGCTTCACCAGCATCGTAATCCGTGCCTCAGGATATGCCCGTCGAAGAAGCGCAATCGCGCCTGTCGTCAGTACGACGTCACCAAGGTTGACCAGAGCGTTCACCAGTATATTCCGATACATTTTCTAGCCCTCTTTTCCCATCCTTCCGCCATACCCTATCCATTATTTCCTGCGAAGTTTTTCCATCGCCGCCGCGATCTGCACATCTACATCGTCTTGAAAAGCAAAGCGCCTGCGATAGACGGCGCGCTTTCGCGTGGGAACTTCTTCCATCGTCTTTCTATATTCTGTCAGCGGCAGCTCATAAAATCTAGCGTCTTTTGTCACATGACCGCCGGCCTCCTCCCAGAAAACGCCGAAGTCGGTCTTCAGCTTTCGGTCGCGGCGAACGTGGTTATTAGCATAATAGCCTTCGTTTGAGACGGCATAGATATGCTTTAGGGCAAGTGCGCGCGCAACCGCCTGTGTCATGTACAAAATGAGATTTTTTGTCCGATAGCGATGTGCCCGCTTCGTCGCTTCTTTGACAATTTCCCGCGCATGAGCCATATTCGGTCCCTGCATCGCCCCGATGAAAAGACTTTCCTCACCTGCCGCATCGTAGCCAAGCCAGAAAATTATCTGATACAACGCTTCGTCGCCGAGGAGCATCATGACCGAGAGCATGCCTTCCTTACGCTGTCCAGGCTCAAAGGTTAGAATCGCCTTCCATACGCTCCCCTCGTCCTTGCTCCGCCAAATCTCATAGCGCCGATCAAATCGGACGAACTTCGTCACTTCGTTTTGAGGAAATTTCTTTTCTAAAAGCATAACGTGCTCGCGAATGAGTTTCGCACGCACAGCACAGCTTGAACCTGCGAAAAAGAATGCCCGCGTCGCCTGCTCGATAGGGAATGGATTCGTCTCTAAAATCGCCTTTCGCGCGGGATTATCCGCGAAGAAACGGTAGAGTGCGCCGAGCTTTCCTGCATGAAGGAGAACGCGCACGCGATAGGTCAGCAGGCGATGCCTTTCACGCCAATTCTTCGTGTTGTACATCTTCTGCCCAAGCATCAGAATCTCTCGAATCATTCTTCATCCCCCACATGCCTGTTTCCCTTTGTGAGATAGTATAGTTTGACGTACTTCGCCATCGTATAAAAATAGTGAAAGGAAGCGAGCACGAATCCGATGGTGCCGTCACGCCAGCCGCCGCGGAGAAAATACATCCGAAACGACGCCCACGCTGGGTGCATGACAAAATCCACAAGATGTGCGCGCTTCCCTTGCTTTTGCATTTTTTCTGCGGCAAGCGTCGTATAAAAGTTCAGCTTTGCAAAGTAATGCTTCCAATCCCGATACGGGTAATGAATCATATAGGCATCCTTCGGCAGCTTCTTTTCCACATAGTCATGATGGAAAGCAGGGTGTACAAAGCCTGTGACATACGTGCCCTTTTTGGGCAGCAAACGCACGACGTAATCCGGAAACCAGCCGCCATGACGCAGCGGATGCTCCCAGAAATAATTGAGGCGTGCATTGAGATAGGCAAATTTCCGATCGTCTTCGGCGACAATCTGCTTCACCAACGTTTGCAGCTTCTTTGAAGCGCGTTCATCAGCATCAATAAAAAAGACCCACGGATGCCGCGCTTCTTTGATGGCAAATGTCTGCTGCGCGCCCCAATTTCCTGCAAGGGCATGCTGCACGACACGCGCACCATGTGCCCTCGCGATTTCTGCCGTCCGATCTGCACTGAAATCATCAATAACGAGCACTTCATCTGCAAAGGAAACGCTCTTGATGCAGTCCGCAAGGCTCTTCTCCTCGTTTTTCGCCAGTATGATGGCAGAAAGTTTCGCCATATTGCCTCCGTTTCATTTGCCGAATGACCCAAATATCACCGTGCCGCACCAAGAAGATCCGCCTATTCATCCTTTAAAATTCCGACGATACGCTCGGCAAAAGCTGCGGGACTGTATGCCCTTGCCGCTTCAGACAGGGCGCGTGCGTAATGCGGCGCTTCCCTATCGTAAGTATTGATAAAGTCGATGAGACAGTCTTTCAGCTTATCGAGATTCCCGCTCGGAAAGGTCTTGCCGATGGAGTAGGCAGAAAAGACTTCCGGGTTCATGTCATCGCTTGCAATAACCGGCTTTTGAAAACCGATTGCCGTAAAGAGCATACCGCCCCAATGGTAGCAATAACGCGGCGCACTGTAAGGCATGAGAAGTATGTCAACCTCCGCGATAGCCCTCTGCCATTCGGCGCCGATCAGCCCCTTATGCAAAAAAGAAATGCCGCCCTTTCCCTTGTATTTGGCAAGGATGCGCTCAAAATCCTCTGCATCCTCCGGATGCATGGTCGAGCCCTGCACAAGAAGCTGCACCGGCCGCGCAAACGAGCTCTCACCCGCAAGATAGACATCGAGAAAATCTTCTAAACGCTTTTCACGACGATACTGCCCAAAGAATCCGACCATAAGCGTCTTCTTTGCCGAAGGCTGCATGTCCGGCCGCCAGGAAATATCACGCGGCACAAAGGTCGGCGGATAAATCGTTCGGATATTTTCTCGCTGCTCGCCAAAGATCGAGTCCGTAAATGTGAGAACCGTCGGGCGGATATTCGCGCAGTTCTTTAAGGCATCCGCCGCTTTCAAAAACTTCGGTGCTTCCTTCGGATTGATGCCATGAAGAATGAAGATGACAGGAATCTTTGACTTTCGCAGGACGCTGTGTCTCAGTGCGCGCAGGTAACGATATGTCGATGTCGGAATGATAAGCGCATCGACCTCGCCGCGCTTTCCGGCAGCAAAGAGCGAACGATACCACCCAAGGCGGCGGGTCTCACGCTGCACCGTACGAAAAAGCTTTCGAACACCGGTAACCCCCGCATAGGAGACAACTTCACCCGGAAGCTCCTTTACCGGCACATGGTAATTCATCGCAAAATGGAAGCCTTTCGGCACATAAAAGGAGACCTTGTGCCCAAGCTTTGACAGTTCCTCGACAAGAATGCGGTCAAAATCTACTTCATGCCCGCCGGGTGTCATGATATTTTCAAATATCCCTATCCGCATCCCATCGTCTCCCCTCGTTGATTTACCAGCATGATTTCAAACGCTCCGGATGGCGCAGGAGCCATGCCGTTACCGATGTATAGCCTTCAAGTTCATCCAAAAACGGAATCTTTTTTTCTGGAAGCTCTGCCGTAAGGACAGGTTCACTGCCTGCAGCAAGCGGCTGATAAACCGCGTCGTCCATGGGACCGATGGCATCTTTTGTCATCCAGTGGTACGGCGTGACGATGTGGTCGATCGGTGTCATCAGGGAAGGAAACAGCGAAGCATATGAAAAGCCCTTCGGTGCAATCAGTTCCATCAATGTCGGAAGGATATGCATATGACTGCCGAGCGCATTGCCTCTAAAAAGAGATTGGTCAATTTCGCAGTGGTGCATGGCAAACGACGTACAGTAGGTCTCATGAAGTGAGACATCTTGACGCGAAAGCGTTGCGCCGGGACGAATCGGCATATGCGAGTGATCTCCTGTCACGATAAAAAGCGCATCGGGATAATCCGCCCGCATCCGCTCGATAAAGCGTGTAACCGTCCGATCGGTATACCAATATGTACCCAATTCTTTTTGTCTCGCGCGATCCTTTCGAACGACCTTGGGGATATCGGGCATCACCTTGTCGGCATCGTAACCAAACGCTTCAACTGGCACGGTATATGGGCCATGGTTTGTCGTCGTATAGATAAAGTGGAGTCTCGGCGCATCGTCCATCGCTTCAATGCGCTTTGCCGCTTCCTCGAGGAAGATATGGTCGTACACGCCGACCCATGTGCGCGGTGCATCAGGTGAACAAAACTCCGTCGCGCTCATCACCTTTGAAAAACCGATGCCGGGCGCGTATTTGTCAAAGTTGCCATTCGTCGCATTGCCGCCATACCAATAGATAGACGTATATCCCAGCCTCTTCATCTGCTGTGGAAGTGACAAAACAGGTCCGCCGTGCCAAAAGATTTCGCGTTCATTGAGCTGGAGACGTGCATCAAAGATGCCCGTCATCAAACCGACGATCGCAGGGCGTGAGACCATGCCCGCCGGCAGAAAATGAGAAAGCGACACCGTGTGCGGATCTGCGCGAAATGCCTTGGCACCGTCCATGATGTGATAATCTGCGTACAGCGGATCAAGCGGCATTTCTGAGTAGCTCTCGACGACGATGAAGAAAATACGCGACGGCTTCGCTATCTTTGCGCCCGCTGCCGTCCGCTGAAAAGCAGCTTCCGGCAGCTCGGACGGATACCACGAAACTCTTGAAGGACTTATGCGGTGAATGGCTGCTGCATCCATTTCATCCGTCCGCGATAACAGTTCATTTTCTGGTCGGCGAAAGACCTCTTTCAATGCCTCGAGATCATCTACTGTCGCACGCGCCATAAAGATATCTTTCTTGACCACAGGCGGAATCTCATCCCACTCTGGCTTGTTGCGATGGTTCAATGAACCACCGTAACGCACGAAATAAAAGGCAAGTGTCACAAAAAGGATGATGCCCACATTCATCGCAAGCTGAAAGAACCCCGAGGATAGCTGTGGATAGGGTAGGTTCGGAATGGCAAGCAAAAGTGAGCCTGCCCCAAAATAAAAAATAAAATACGGCAGGAAACCGAGGAGTATCCATACACCGTGATGCTGGTGCAGAAAGATATCTAAAAGATTGTGTTTTTCCGCCTTCTGACCGAGGCGGACGGTATCATTAAAAATATCGTGAAAATGCGCATAAAAAATCATTTTGCCGAAGAAGGCAAGGTAAAGTGCGAGCGCATAGATGCCGGCAAGCACTAAGCGAACACTGTCCCCTGCTGCACGGTAAGCCGGCAGAAATGCGGCAGGCAGGCTGACAAAAAGCACCATGACAAGAAACAGATAGGCGTTTAAGTCCATTCCCCACCAAAAGCCGTAACGAAAACAATGATACCATTTCTTCCACTCGCCAAACGGCGTTTTCTTCGGTCTCTCGGCAAG
>CAUVCH010000046.1:0-7051 GCA_963550265.1 uncultured Mitsuokella sp.
GGCGATAACAGGTTCGAACTGCTGACATCTTGCTTGTAAGGCAAGCGCTCTCCCAACTGAGCTAATCGCCCGAAATGGTGACGCCAATGGGATTCGAACCCATGAACCCGCCGTGAAAGGGCGATGTCTTAACCACTTGACGATGGCGCCATGGCTCCCCGAGCAGGATTCGAACCTGCGACAACCTGATTAACAGTCAGGCGCTCTACCAACTGAGCTATCGGGGAATCTCATCATATGCCGCTGCTTAAACAAAAGAAGCAACGTACTGACTTGAGATATTATATATGAAAAACTTCAAAGATGCAACTACTTTTACCATCACATTATACGATGAATTTGGGAACTTATCTTCCACGTAAGAGAATTTATCAAAAACTATGCACAGGCAAAACGAAGAAAATTCACCATTTTTGAAAAAGTTATCCACAATATGCACAGAGATACGCAGGATTTTTGTGTATAACTGTGGATAACTTCACGAAAAGGCACAGCTTATCCACAGTGTTTTTCACAATACCCTCTTCCCTGCACAAAACTTGACTTCTATGCGATTTCTAGTAAAATAAGTTAGATAAAAGCTATCGAAAGGGGAGCCTACATGAGCATATTCTCGCGTTTTCTACCGAAAAAAAAGCCAGTACAGATTAAAAACAATATCCCGAAGGAAAAAGCGAACATCAAGAAGCGCTTCTCCATCTATTGTCATAAACACCACAATACATCGGGCGATAAGCTCTGCCCCAAATGCCAGGCGCTCTTGATGACCGTCATGACCAAGATAACGCGCTGCCCCTACGGCATTACAAAGCCCATCTGCGATCGCTGTGACCGCATCTGTTTCGGCAAAAAGCAGTCCAAAGAATTTTTGACCATCATGAAGACCGGCGGTTTCCGCATGTTCCTGACGCATCCGCTCATGGCATTCAAACACAAACTCATGAGCATGGGCGTCGATTATGCCAAACATCAGCAGGAAAAGAAACAAACCGAAAAGGCAACTACCGGCAAGGGAAAGCGCAAGAAGAAAAAGTAACTTAACAAACTGCATATAAAAATCCCGCACAGAATGTACGGGATTTTTATATATAAGCACTGTTGCGAAAGGTCAGGCAGGACTCGATATCATCGTGCCCCATGCATTTCGGCATCCCAAAAGCGGCGTCTCAAGAATTTCTCCTGTTGTCGCAGTACCGCACATATGTTATGATTACGCATACAAGTGCGTGATTTTTCATACCTACATCATGTGATTGTATCATACAACTTTGCAAAAACACATCATCAAAAGAAAAGGTTCTACTATGCAACCGGAACTTCTTCCTCATGGCGCACGCATCCTCATCATTCGCCTGAGTTCCATCGGCGACGTTCTTCATGCAACGAGCGTCACGCAGAATCTCAAGCGCCTCTGCCCTGACTGCCATATCACATGGCTTGCGAGTCCGCCCGCATCGGAACTTCTCCGCAATAATCCAGACATCGACAAGCTTCTTCTCTGGGATCGCCGCCCATTTGACGCGGCAAGCGCACACCTTCGCATCGGCAAAATGCTTTCCCTATTGAAAAGAGCCCGCCATCTCATGCGCGTGCAAGTCTATGATATCGTTCTGGACATTCAATGTCTTTTCCTGACCGGAATTCTCGCCAGGCTCTCGGGTGGAAAACGGCGCATCGGCATCCATGAACTGCACGAGGGCAATCGCTTTTTCATGACGGAGATCGCCCCCGCCACGAAAAGCCCACATAAGATTCGCCACTACATGACGGCGCTGTCGCCGCTCGGCATCGATGCCAACGATTTTCGCCCCGGCACAGTGCTCCGCCTTCCAGAAAAATACCAAGCGTTTGCTGAAAACTTTTGGAAGAAAGAATCTGTCCTCTGCAGCAAAGCTGCACCGCCCATCCTCCTCGTTGCGATTCAAACAACATGGAAGAACAAACAGCCCCGCCCCGCGGTCTTTGCCCAAGCACTGGCGCCCATAGCAGAAAAGGCACAGGTCATCTTTATCGGCAGCACAAACGACGCACCTGTCATTGATACATGCCTAAAAATTATGCGGGACTTAGGAACAACGGGCGCAAAGAGCATCGCGGGAAAGACGAATCTCTTAGAACTCGCCGCGCTCATGAAAAAGAGCGATCTCCTTCTCTGCTGCGACTCCGGTCCCCTCTACATCGCGGAAGCCGTCGGGCTTCCGACACTTTCCCTATGGGGGCCGACACTTCCAAATTTCTACGGCCCGTTAACGCCCGGACACGCCTTCCTGCTTTCCCCCCACAGCTGCACAGCCTGTTGTCAGGCAAAGTGCCGCTATGAGACAAACCGCTGCATAGAGGCGATTCATGCAGAGAGAATAACCAGGGCATTGATAGGACTGCTCGATGCAGGCAATCTATAGAACGCCCCTCCCATCGAAGACGGGAACAAACTTTGTGTCGGCAGCAGGGCTTTCCTGCACATAACAGCGCGTGATACCGAGCTTTCGTGCATGTTCGACGACACTTTCGTACTCAAAGGTCGTGAGCCGGCGATTTAATCCCTTCACATGTTTCGCACGATACATCGGTGTGTACTGACGCATGAGGGAGATCTGTACCTTATCACCGAATCTTTCATAAATCCAATCGAGAATCTTCATGCTCTCCTTCCGATGCCCCGGCAGGACGAGGTGACGAATGAGGACACCGCGCTTCATCTGCCCGGCGCTGTTCAAACGCACTTCGCCCACAAGCTCAAACATCTTTTCGATTGCCTTCGATGCCATTTTGAAATAGCCAGGTGCCGCAGAAAACTTCCCTGCGCTTTCCTCGGCGGCGTATTTCATATCCGGCAGAAAGATATCGACGCTGCCTCGAAGGAGTTCCAACATCTCCGCACGCTCATAAGACCCCGTATTCCAAACCACAGGAAGCGAAAATCCCTTTGCTTTGGCAAGCGTGAGAGCATGCAGAATCTGTGCTTCCCAAACGGTCGGCGTCACAAGGTCGAGCGTCGCCGCCCCGCGCGCCTGCTGCTCGAGAAAAATTTCTGCCAGCCGTCCATCTGTCACCGCCTCGCCCTTTCCCTCCTGCGAGATCTCATGATTCTGACAAAAAAGACAGTGCATATTGCAAGAGGAAAAGAACACCGTTCCCGCCCCGCATCCATCCGCACCGACAAGACATGGTTCCTCCCATGGATGCAGCGAGACGAGTGCCACACGCGCCAAAGCCCCGGCACCACAGGCGCCGCACGCCTTCGTACGGTCAGCCAGACAAGCGCGCGGGCATAGCGTACAGTGCGATAAATCAATGGATAATGACATAAACGCTCCTTCTACAACAAAGGGAACGGCTAAAATCAGTCGTTCCCTTTTCTTATCTTCCCTTTTCTTTTAAAATCTGCTCATCCAAGGTCGCCCCATATTTCGGACGCCACCATGAGATACTGCGTATCGCATTGATATAATTCTGCATGGCGCCGTCGTCGATGGGAGCCCCTTCACTGCCGTCGAGCCCCTCCGGCACGAGCGGATCCGTATCGGATTTTCCAATCGCATCTCTCGTGATCCAAAACCCATAGTTCACACCGCGGTCATTTCCTGCGGCAAGGCTCTTTCCAAGCGCTTCGTAGGAAAAACCTTTCGGCGCGATCAGATCGAGGACGGTCGGGATAATGTCAATCTGACTGCCCGCGCTGTTTGCTGTCAATATCCCCTTGTGCACACCCTTTCCCGTGATGATGAAGGGTATGCCGTAGCGCTCATAGGTATTGGGCTGCTTTTCGATGTGGTAGCGATCGGCATGATCGCCGACGATGATGATGAGGCTGTCCGGCATCTTTTCTTTGACCTCCCGGACAAACGCTGCAAGGCACTTGTCCGCATACCAGTAATGACCAAGCTCGCGAAGAAGTTCCTCATCCTTTCGGTATTTTGCGGGAAGCGCCGCACGTACGGCCTCCTTATCAAAGCCCTTAGCATCGAGATCGATATCATACGGCGAATGATTCGACGCATTTAAGAGAACGTCAAAGCTCGGCGTATTGGGGTCGATGTGCTCAAAAAACTTTTCGTAAAGAACTTCGTCCTCTGCCCCCCAAACGCTCCCGGGGACATCGCCGAAATCACCGCGGCTGACAAACTCCGAAAAGCCTTGTGCCCGTGTGAATTCACCGATGCGCTCCCATGTCGCGGGGCCTGCATAGAAGAAGCGACTGCGATAGCCGAGCCGCTCCATCGTAGGCGCGGATGCTGTTGGAAACGGCGCGGCAAAGGATTCCGGCATGGTCGTGAGGTAGAGATTGGCATCGGCAAACCCTGTCACAATCCCCGTCACAGCAGAGACCGTACTTGCGCCGTTCGGCAGAAACGTCGGGCAGTAGTCCGCATCGTCTGCCGCGATGATGCTGTGCAGCCCGGAAGAAATCGGAATATTCCCGTACTTATCGAGGAGCGGCCAGTTTGCGAGGCTCTCTGAAATGATAAGAACGACGTGCCGCGGTTTTGCAATTTTTGCGCCCGCTGCCGTGCGTGTCAGATAATCGTCGAGATTATCGCTCGTCGGCGCTTTTCCTGAAAGATTCGCCGCGAGATTTCGGATGTCCTCCACGGTGAAATCCAACCCATTACAGGCACGCATGCGGCCATTGAGCCGGTACGCGCGGTAGAGCGCCTGCGGGCTGTCGAGAATTGCCTCATTGAGAAATGGGTCGCGCGTAACACCGGCATTCTCCCAATCGACTGCCGTCTGCCATCCAAGCCCTCCGCCAAAGATCGAAAGTTTCGCTATGAGACAAACAAAGAAGAGGAAGAGCACCCGTGCACTCAAGTGAATTCCCAAGCGAGGCGCTGCGGGGAGCTTCCAGAGAAGCTCATGCCAGAAATTTTCACCAAAAATGCGCACAATCGGACATTTTGCATCGTAAACTTTTTTAAAGAGGAAGAGCAAGACCGCTCCTAAGACAAGCGCACCAAGCAACCGCAGCGGAAGCTGAAACTGCTGTACCATCGTCCAAAAGAGCGCGGCGCGGTCATCCTGCACACCGACGAAAATCATCTGGTTGAAATTTGCGTGAAACGTCCGATAGTAGGTGAAACTCGCAGCAAAGAGGACGGAAAGCACGGTGAGAAAGACGCCTGCAAGAATAAGTGTCACGCGCCGCGCCATGCGACTAGAAACAAAGCCTGTAAAAAAGCCTGGCAGGAAGGTTGGCAGCGTGAGCACGCCCGCCGTCTGCATGCTCAGTTTTCCCCCGCGAAAGAATGCGTACATCGCATCCGTCAATCCTGTGCCATCTGCCCAAAACGCATGTAAGATGCCGATGTAAAGTGCACGGAAAAGGCAGAGAACTGCTAGATAGAAAAAGAAAACCTTCAGTCCCTTGACAAGACCTATGTACAGCGACGAAAACCAGTCCTGTCTTATCCGTGGGAAATGATTTTTTGTCTTCATCAAAATCATGGGAGTATGATATCAACGCCAAAGGAATCTGCCGCCCGACGGACGTCTTCCGGCAGCTCAGAATCCGTGATGAGTCCCGAAAGCGTATCGAGTGACGTATAGTTGTAATTGCCATCCGTTGAAAGTTTACGCGCCTCTGCGACGACATACGCCTTCTTGCTGCGGCGAATGATCGCCGCCTTATTGATGCCGTCCTCGATATCATACGTTGAGACGCTGTTTTCCTTGATATCGACCCCGACCGCACCGACAAAGGCGATGTCCGGCTTGAGACGGCTGATGAAATCAAGCGTCATGCCGCCCCAGAAGCCATCACGGCTCTTGTTGAGCTTGCCGCCCGCAAAGATCACGCGAATCTTTGGATTGCGCGAGAGCACGACGAGGATGTCGATCATATTCGTCACGACTGTGACATCCATCTCCATCTTGACGAGAAGCTCGGCAATCGCTAAGTTTGACGTCGAGATGTCGAGAAAGACCATATCGCGGTCATGGACGAGCTTCACCGCTGCACGTGCGATATGCTGCTTCGCCTCGACATCCGTCGTGCGGTGCTTGCTGACCTCCAGCATATGGCTGTTCTCACGGATGCGAACTGCGCCGCCATAAGTACGCTTGAGTTTACCCTTCTTTTCGAGTGCACCGAGATCCTTGCGGATGCAATCCTCTGTCACCTTGAACTCTTCGCTGAGATCGCGGACACGAACCTTTCCGTCACGCGCGAGCATCTGTAATATGATATCTTGCCTTTCTTCCAAAAACATAACAAAGCCTCCTGAAAACGTCGAGAATCTATAACGTATACAGATTCTCAAGGAACCGATGATAAAAGGATTCCTGTATTATTGTTTTATCTTATTCAAGAGATAATTTTACAAGATGAAGGCGGCATTGGCAAGTTTTTTTTGAAAATTCCTATAGATTTTTGAAAATTTTCTGCTTGCAAAAATTTTTTCCGCGTGATAGAATAGACATGTTTCATGCGGGCATAGTTCATCGGTAGAATGGAAGCTTCCCAAGCTTCAGAGGTGGGTTCGATTCCCATTGCCCGCTCCATATGGATGTAAGCCAAGGTTCTGCCTTGGCTTTTTTGATACATCCGATGGAAAATTTCTACACGGACTAAAAAGGAGAAGAAATATTGCCTGAAGAACCAGCGACAGAAAATGCTGCACAGATGAACGATGCGAGCCACGCAGCAGACGAAAAAGCGCGGATCGCCCAGCCGCATGGCAAAGAGCAGCTCATCAAGATGAAAATCCTCGACATGGTGCACAGCGGTGAAAGCCCGTTCGACATTCTCTATCATGTCGCAACTTGGTTGGAAGATATTTCTGGCGAACGCGGCTATGCAAAATATGTCGAGGATCAAATTCATGCGGTCTACGGCTTTGCGTTGGAGCACGAAAAACCGCTGCAAGATGAGCTTGCAGAAGTCGAAACGCGCCTCAAGCGCATTGAAGCAGCATTTGAAAACCCTGACTTTACAGAGGAAGAGCATATACGCATCGGCTTTGCCATCGACCGCCATAAGAAGAACATCGAGCGTCTGAAGCTGATGATACAACAGGCGAAGGCAAATAAGGATAGCATGACCATCATCAAA
>CAUVCH010000047.1:0-7015 GCA_963550265.1 uncultured Mitsuokella sp.
GAACGTGCAAAGAAGGTGCTCGGGCTTTTCCTTACCGACTATACACAAGATGAGATTGAAGGCTGTGTTCACCGCGCTTATGCAAGCGGCAAGTTCGATACAGAAAAGCGAGCGCCGCTTCAGATATTTGATGACTTCAGCATACTGGAGCTTTTCCATGGACCGACGAGTGCATTTAAGGACATGGCACTTCAGCTATTGCCGCAGCTTATGGGAACAGCTCTTAAGAAGACGGGAGAAAAGAAGGAGGTCCTTATTCTCGTCGCGACTTCGGGCGATACCGGCAAGGCAGCGTTGGAAGGTTTTGCGGACGTGCCGCAGATTTCCATTATGGTCTTTTATCCGGAGGGCGGTGTCAGTCCCATTCAGCATCTTCAGATGGTGACGCAGAAGGGCAGCAACGTCAACGTTACGGCCGTGCGTGGTAATTTTGACGATGCGCAGTCGGGCGTCAAGAAGATATTTGGCGACAAGGCATTTAACGCGCAGCTCGAAAGGGAGGGTGTCCGCCTTTCCAGTGCAAATTCCATCAATTGGGGACGCCTTGTTCCACAGATTGTCTATTACTTCAGTGCGTATGCTGACCTTCTTTCTGCAGGGAAGATCCGGCCGGAAGATAAGGTGAATTTCACCGTTCCAACTGGCAACTTCGGCAACATTCTCGCCGGCTTTTATGCAAAGTGCATGGGGCTTCCCGTTGGCAAGCTTGTCTGTGCGTCAAATGCAAACAATGTCCTTACGGACTTCCTTCGTACGGGCATTTATAACCGCAAGCGTGAATTTTTCAAGACGATTACGCCGTCGATGGACATCCTGATCTCGAGCAATCTCGAGCGACTGCTCTATCATGTGACGCGGGATGCGGATAAAGTTTCTGGATGGATGAAGGAACTGGCAGAAAATGGCAGGTACGACGTTGGTTCCGATGTCTTAAAAAAGATGCAAGAGACGTTTTGGGCAGATTTTACGAAAGATGAAGGAACAAAGGTGTGTATCGATGAGGTTTTCAAAGAAAAACATTACCTTCTCGATACGCATACGTCTGTCGCTTGGTCTGTGGCAGAAAAGTACCGGAAAGAGACGGGCGATGTGCGTCCCATGGTCATTGTATCGACGGCAAGTCCATATAAATTTTCGGGAAGCGTTCTTGCAGCCCTTGGGGACGAAACGGCACCGACAGAGCCCTTTGCACTTCTGTCTGAACTTGAGAAACAGACTGGGACAAAAGCGCCGATAGGTCTTTCATCGCTAAAGGCTAAGAAAGTACTTCATCAGGACGCTGTTGACCGTGAAATGATGGAAGACGCCGTCATGAAGTTTGCAAAAAGCATGACATAGACTGGAAATCCAAGATTTAACATATATTGCCGCAGACAAGGCGGCGGAGTAGGAGGCTTTTTTCATGAAGAAGGAAATCTTCCGGGGTGCTGGCATTGCAATTATCACGCCGTTTACTGAAGATGGTATCAATTTTGATGAACTCGGGCGCATCTTGGACGATCAGATCAAGGGCGGCACGGATGCTATCATCATCACGGGAACGACAGGTGAATCGGCTACGATGACGGATGAAGAGCATCGTGCGGCCATCAAATATGCGGTGGAATACGTTAAGGGGCGCATCCCTGTTATCGCGGGTACAGGTTCAAATGAAACGCGCTACGCCGTCGAACTTTCAAAGTATGCAGAAAAAGTCGGCGCCGACGGTCTTTTGGTTGTCACACCATACTATAACAAGTGCACGCAGAAGGGGCTTATTGCGCATTATCGGGCGATTGCAGAAAGTGTGAGCTTGCCGATTATCGTCTATGACGTTCCATCGCGTACAGGTGTTCAAATTGCAATCGATACCTTTAAGGAGCTTGCCAAGATTCCAAATATCGTTGCTGTTAAAGAGGCAAATGGAGATCTTTCCCATGTCCTGCATCTTCGTGCAGCTTGTGGCGATGACCTTGCTATCTACTCAGGCAATGACGACCAGATCGTTCCCATTCTTTCGGTTGGTGGCTTGGGTGTTATCTCCGTTCTGTCAAATGTCGCGCCGCAGGATACCCACGATATGTGCGAAGCGTATTTTAAGGGCGATGTGAAAAAGGCTGAGATGCTCCAGGTCAGCTACTCCGATCTTATCGATGCGCTTTTCTGTGAGGTCAATCCGATTCCTGTTAAGACGGCAATGCGTCTTTTGGGCTATGCGGCGGGTCCGCTTCGTATGCCATTGTCCGAAATGGAGCCGGAGCATCTTGCGCAGTTAAAAGCAGCGCTGAAGAATCACGGCCTTTTGAAATAAATACTTTTAAAAACTTGGAGGTACGTAATGAAAAAGCTCATCCAGCTATTTGTCATCGCTATGATTTTTGTCATGGGCACACAGGCGGCTTTTGCAAATTCCGATGAGGAAACGATTCAGAAAGGGGCGGATCTCACGCAGATTCACCGTCTGGCTCTTGGCGCATCCCTGTATATTCCGCGCGATAAGGAAGCCCCGACCAAAGCAAACCTTGAAAAGGTTTTTGATGATGCAACAAAGGTTTCCCATGCAAACATTGTTTCTTACAATACGGTTGCAGACAATATCAACAGTATGAAGAATGTAGACATTTTGGCACTTGATCGCCGCACGGCCGCCAAGGTGTATAAGGAAAATGTCGCGGAATTTGCAGATGCCTATGTCATCTTGACGGTAGCGAACAACAGCCGCACGACATTCTTCTTTGACGTTTATAAGAGCGGCACGAATGAACTTCTCTATACCTATGAAATCTCTACAAACCGTAACGAAAAGGACAGCGATCCTGTCTTTAAGACGCTTTGCGAACAGTTCTACAAACACTTTGACCGTGCTGTTACGGAACAGGTCAAGGGTATGGATAAGGCAAAGAAAGGGAAGAAGAGCAAGAAGGAAGATAACGAAAAAGAAGACGCAGAAATAAGTGTTGCGTCATAAGCAATAAAAAAGAGGCGGCTCCAATAAGCTCCGCCTCTTTTTTATTGCTTATGCTTTAGTTTTTCAGTGTAATCGGCTTGATCTTTGCATCTTCTGCCATGGCATTATCGATATAACCTGCGGAGACCATAGCGTCTAGTACAACAAATTGTCGCTTCTTAGCCATTATGAAGTCGACGTAGGGGGAGTAAAGAGAGGGTGCATTGGGAAGTCCGGCGAGCATGGCTTCCTCCGGAAGTGCGAGTTCGCTCGGTTTTTTTCCAAAGTAGCCTTTGGAAGCATTGCCGATGCCATAGAAATTCGACCCATAGTAAATGGTGTTGAGATAAAGTTCTAGAATTTCATCTTTTGAGTAGTTCACTTCCATGTCGAGCGCTAGAATCAGCTCTTCTGCTTTGCGCCCAAAGGATTGCTCGTGTGAAAGAAAGAGATTCTTGACCAGCTGCTGTGTGATTGTGCTTGCACCTTCTTCAATTTTCCCATGTTGGAAGTTGACGAGGGAGGCACGGGCGATGCCGTTGAGATCAAAGCCATAGTGTGTGTAGAATTTTCGATCCTCTACGGCGACGATTGCATACTGCATCTCTTTTGGGATCTTGTCGATAGGTGTATAGTTTTCACGGTTAATATGTGCGCGTACGGCACGTTTTAGAAAGATGATACGTTTCATGCGGTTGAGCATGCTGTCCGTTTTATTTTCTGTAGAAGAGGTCTGTTCATTTGCAAGAGGGCTCTCGTTGACATTTGCTGTATCTTGCGGAGAGAATAAGGAAGAACTGCCCTTCAAAAGGAAGGAAAGAAAGCAGATGAGCAGGAGCGTACCGATCAATCGGAAGAATCGGCGAAAACTGCGTCGCTTTTTGATTTTTTTCATAAGAATACCTTAATGAGAATTCGGTAGAAGTATCTTAGGGCTACTAGTAGACGGAGAGGATGTGAAGCAATGTTTACTGCGCTTTTATAAAAGTATAGCAGAGCGTGCCATCATCATATCATTTTGAGATGTTCGCGTCTATTTTTTAAGGAAATTTCTCGGATATAGTTGCAAAAAAATACAAAAATGATGTATTATTATAAATACCTATTTAGGAAAGCCTCATTTTAGGGAGGAGTATTATGAAAGTCAGTGTACTTGGTGCTACAGGATATGCGGGGGTAGAACTTCTTCGCATCCTTTACAATCATCCAAAGGCAGAGGTGCGTCATATCACATCGGAAAGCCATACGGGTGAAACAATTGCAAGTCTTTTCCCCCATCTGCGCGGGCGATACGATATGATGCTTGAGAGCATGAAAGATATCGAGGCGATCGGTGCGGATAGCGACTTCGTTTTCATCGGCTTGCCGCACGGGCATGCCATGAAAGTCGGAAAGGCTCTGTCTGATCTTCCTACACGCATCATCGACCTTGGCGCGGATTATCGCTTTACAGATACCTCGGTTTACGAAACGTGGTATCATGTAAAGCACACGCATAAGGATGCGCCACGTGTCTACGGGCTTGCAGAGCTTTATCGCGAGCGTATCCGCGATGCGAAGATTATCGGCAATGCTGGGTGTTTCACGACGGCGAGTATCCTCGCGCTTGCGCCACTGGCTCGTGAGCATCTGATTGATGTCAACACGATTATCGTCGATGCGAAGTCTGGTGTAAGCGGTGCGGGGCGATCGCCGAAGCAGGGCAACCATTTCCCTGAGCTTTACGATAATTTCCGCGCGTACAATGTTGCTCACCATCGGCATACGCCAGAGATCGAGCAGGCTATTACGGATATCTCTGGCGAAAAGACAATCATCAATTTCACGCCGCATCTTATTCCGAATTCACGCGGCATCCTTGCGACAAGCTATGCAATATTAAAAGAAGCTGCGTCAGAACTCGTCGATGCGGCTTTTGAAAAGCTTTATGACAAGGAATATTTTATTCGCCTCCTGGGTCGCGGCGCGTATCCCTCGACAAAAGAGGTGCGTGGTTCGAACTTCTGTGACATTGCTTGGCACATCGATGCGCGCACGAATCGCGTCATTGTCATCTCTGCCATAGACAATCTCGTAAAGGGAGCGGCAGGGCAGGCTGTGCAGAATTTTAATATTGCCTGTGGTTTTGATGAAAAGTTAGGGCTCGATGTAGTTCCCATGTATCCTTAAACTTATATAGAAAGAAGATAATAACGATGTTTAACGAAAAGAATGCAAAGCTTGGCGTTACGTTTCCAAAAGGCTTCAAGGCCGCGGGCGTGAAGGCAGGTATTAAGAAGAGCGGCAACCTTGACCTTGCTGTCATTTACACGGAAAAAGAAGCGGCTGTAGCCGGTACTTTTACACAAAATCGTGTTGCGGCAGCACCGGTCTTCGCATCGAAGGAAGTGGTGGCAAATGGCAAGGCACATGCTATTGTTGCCAATGCAGGCTGCGCCAATGCCTGTACAGGCGAGCAGGGCGATAAGGACGCCCATAGGATGCAGCGCCTTGCAGCAGAGGCCCTCGGATGCAAAGAAAAGGAAGTCATCGTTGGCTCGACAGGCGTTATCGGCGTTACGCTTCCGATGGATAAAATCGAAACGGGCATCAAGACGGCGATTGGTGAGCTTTCGGCAGAGGGCAGTGTAAATGCCGGCAATGCAATCATTACGACAGATACGTATTCAAAGGCATGTGCAGTCTCCGCCAAGATCGGCGGTAGGGAAGTTCGCTTTGGTGCCATTGCAAAGGGTTCGGGCATGATTCGTCCGAATATGGCGACGATGCTGGCTTTCCTTACGACAGACGCAGCGATTGATCAAAAACTGCTTCAAAAGGCGCTTTCCGAAGTTGTTGAAAAGACATTTAATATGATTTCCGTTGACGGTGATATGTCAACGAATGACATGGCTATTGTCCTCGCCAATGGCGAAGCAGGAAATGTGAAGATCGAGGAGGAAGGCGCAGATTACGAAGCCTTTAAAGCTGTGCTTCATGACGTTTGCCGCGGACTTGCCAAGCACATTGCTTCTGACGGCGAAGGCGCGACAAAGTTCCTGACGATTCATGTGACGAGTGCAAAGGATTTTGCAGATGCCAAACAGGTCGGTATGGCAGTTGCCAACAGCCCGTTGGTCAAAACAGCATTCTTTGGTGAAGACCCGAACTGGGGACGTGTCATTTGCGCTGTCGGCTATTCTGGCATTCCTATGGAAGGCGAAAAGACCGTTGTGAAGTTTGGCGGTATTCCCGTCTATGCGCACGGCGTTCCTGTCTCATTCGACGAAGAAGCAATGAAAAAAGTCATGGCGGAACACGATATCCTTATCGATATTGACCTTGGCATGGGGTATACGGAAGCTACGGTTTGGACCTGTGATTTCTCCTATGAATACGTTAAGATCAACGGTGAATACCATACCTAAGGGGAGACGTTATGGCAAAGTTTGAAGCAGAGAACAAGGCGGAAATCCTTGTTGAGGCTCTGCCCTATATTCAGGAATTTTACGAAAAGACCGTCGTTATTAAGTATGGCGGCAATGCGATGATCAATGACGAACTCAAAGAGAAGGTCATGCAGGACATCGCTTTGATGAAGTATGTGGGCATTCGTCCTGTCATTGTGCATGGCGGCGGTCCTGAGATTACGTTTTTTTTGAAGAAAGTTGGCAAGGATACGAACTTTGTCGCTGGTCTTCGCGTAACAGACGAAGAGACCGTCGGGATTGCTGAAATGGTGCTTGATGGAAAAATCAACTCTGAGATTGTGACAAAGCTGAATAAGAGCGGCGTCCATGCCGTCGGCTTATCGGGAAAAGATGCAGAACTCATTGTCGCTGGGAAGAAGCTCGCAACTGTCTATGAAGGCGATGCAAAAAAACAGGTTGATATCGGTTACGTCGGCGAAGTGCGCAAGGTGCATACCACGATTATCGAAGATCTGCTAGACGGCGGTTATGTACCCGTCATCGCCCCTATTGGTGTCGGGGAAGACGGCGAGAGCTATAACATCAATGCAGACTATGTCGCGGCCGAGTTGGCAGGCGCTCTAAAAGCAGAGAAGCTTTTACTGCTTACGGATATTGAAGGCATCTACAAGGATTTTGA
>CAUVCH010000048.1:0-6830 GCA_963550265.1 uncultured Mitsuokella sp.
GTCTTGATTCTATTCCTTTTTTCAGAAAAAGGGAATAGCTCTTTGAATTTTTCAAGAAAGATGCGGGGATGCTGTTCTCTTTCGGCAATTTGTGGTATGCTGAAAAAAGAGATACGAAGAAACTTCTTCGAAGACATTAAAATAGGAACATCGCTGATTCGTCCCTTTTGCGGTCTGTGCCTCGATGTTCCTAAGGATCAATCATATCATGGAATGAAGGGATTTACTATGTTGAAGAGCATTGCAGTCATGACAAGCGGCGGAGACAGCCCCGGGATGAATGCAGCAGCGCGCGCAGTTGCTCGTACAGCACTTTATGAGGGTGTGACGGTCTGGGGAATTCATGACGGTTACCACGGTCTCCTTGAAGGAGATATGTTCAAGATGGAGTCCAAGGATGTCGGCGACATCATCCAACGCGGCGGAACGTTCCTCGGCACGGCACGCAGCCACCGTTGGCGCACGCCGGAAGGACGTCAGGAGGGCTATAAGAACCTTCTCGAGCGCAATATCGAGGGGCTTTGCGTCATCGGCGGTGACGGCTCCCTGCGCGGTGCAGCGCTTCTCTCGCAGGAGACGGGCATTCCCATCGTCGGGCTTCCGGGGACGATTGACAACGATGTCTGGGGTTCAGACTATACGATCGGCTGTGACACGGCGGCAAATACGATCATCGACGCGATCAACAAGCTCCGCGATACGGCATCTGCACACCGCCGCGTCATTGTCCTCGAGGTCATGGGGCGCAACAGCGGTTGGCTCGCGCTGGTCTCAGGCATCTCCGGCGGGGCAGAGTACATCCTCGTACCAGAGGAAGAGTACGATTTACATGCCATCTGCGAGGATATGAAGGATGCCTATAAGAAAGGCAAGCGCTACATCCTCATCGTTGTGGCAGAGGGCGCAGGCAGTGGGCAGGAGATCGGCGACTATGTCGAAAAGGAGAGCGGACTGGAGACGCGCGTCTCGGTTCTCGGACATATCCAGCGCGGGGGTTCTCCTACGGTCATCGACCGCGTCCGTGCAAGCCAGCTTGGCGAGCAGGCAGCGCTTGCCCTGATTTCGGGACTTTCGAACATCGTCTTTGGCTTCAGCGAAGGGCGTGTCGTCTCGATTGACCTGCATGACTCCGTCACGAATAAGAAGCAGCTGGATCCCGACTACATCCACATTGCCAAGGTGCTGTTCTGATTTTTATTGAAATCGGCTGTTGGAAAACATAAAGGAAGGGGCTTGCTTTGCAAGCTCCTTCCTTTTGTTATGCGATAGGAAATTTTTTACCGGGCATATCTTTTAGCAACATGATATTCTGCTTCTCCTATGGTATCTGGAGCGAGCACTTTGAAATTAGATGATGAAATATCTGCGCTATCAATTACATAGCCCTTACTGTCATACCATGTGATATGTAACGTTTTATAATAAAGAGTTCCATCTTTTGCTTGATACATAACCATGTGAGATATTTCTTTTCTAAGATTGGAGTAATCAACGTTTTCTCCATCTCTGTAAGCAGTATTCTGAAGCTCATTTATGTGCTTATTACGCCCTGCACTGTCGATGTAGTACCAGCTATCCCAAAAGGAAAGTATCCCATTGATCCAACGGCAGCTATCAGCATCTATCTTAATTGTTGCATAATCAGTAGAAGTGACCCATACCCAGTTTGCGGCTTCCGCCCTTGGGGCAATGCCCATCAGCCCTACTGTGAGCAGAGTTGCCAAGAACAATATCTTGATGCGTTTCATCTGTTCCACCATCCTTTCGTTGCCATCTCTTTATTATCAATATAATATCATAAATCAGAAAATTTAGCAAATAAAAAATAAAAATACGCCGAGAGAATAGATCTTCGGCGTATGCTGATTTCTGTGAGATTATTCCTGTCCTGCCTGCCGTATATGCCGTGCGCGTTTTTTTCGGTCGATATACCGGTTGGTTTCTGCAACGACGACGCCGGAGAGGGCGATCAGGGCGATGAGGTTTGGAATCGCCATGAGGCCGTTGACGATGTCGGCGAGCACCCAAATGGCTTCGAGTTTTAGGAAAGCACCCGAGGCGATGAGGACGATGAAGATGAGGCGATACGGAAGGACACCTTTCGTGCCTGTGAGGTAGATGACAGCACGCTCGCCGTAGTAGTTCCATCCGAGAATGGTCGTGAAGGCGAAGAGGATGAGGCTGATGGTCAGAAGCTGTGAGCCGACAGAACCGTAGGTCGAGGCAAAGGCTGCCGTTGTCATAGCGGCACCGGCGGCATCGCCTTGCCAGACGCCTGTGAGTACGAGCGCAAGTCCCGTCATCGTGCAGATGATGATGGTATCAATAAAGGTGCCTGTCATGGAGATGAGACCTTGCTCAGCCGGCCACTTGGTCTTTGCAGCCGCAGCGGCAATCGGCGCGGAGCCGAGACCGGATTCGTTCGAGAAGACACCGCGCGCGATGCCGTTCTGCATGGCTATCATGATGGTGGAGCCGGCAAAGCCGCCGGCGGCAGCGGTGCCTGTAAAAGCGCCGTCGAGAATCAGTGTGATGGCAGAGGGAAGTCGATCGATGAAGAGCACGATGAGCCCAAGACTGATGGCGATGTAAAAGAGCGCCATGAAGGGAATGAGTTTTGAGGCGACTTTTGAGATGCTCTGTAGTCCGCCGATGGTAACGGCGGCGATAAAGACGGTCAGAATGACATCGGTGGCGACGCGTGGAAAGGCAAAGGTGATCGCCATGCTGTCGACAATCGCGTTGACCTGCGGGAATGTGCCGATGCCGAGAAAGGCGACGAGGATGCAGGCGATGGCAAAAAAGACAGCGAGCGGCTTCCACTTTTCACCAAGACCGTTGCGTATGTAGAACATCGGACCGCCGGCGATTTCGCCATTGGCATCGACGGAGCGGTATTTGACGGCGAGAAGACCTTCGGCGTATTTCGTCGCCATGCCAAAGAAGGCAGCGATCCACATCCAGAAGATAGCACCGGGGCCGCCGACCTTGACCGCTGTGGCGACGCCGACGATGTTGCCTGTACCGACGGTCGCCGCGAGTGCGACACAGAGTGCCTTGAAGCTGGAGACGTCGCCCTTACCTTGGTTTTTCGCCTTGAAGATGAGGCGCAGCGCCAGCGGCAGGCGGAGGACTTGGAGTAGTTTCAGTCGGATGGTGAGAAAGATGCCCGTCCCGACGAGCAGAATGATGAGCGGCGGCCCCCAAAGGACCGAGTCAACGGCACTGAGTGCCGGCAAGATGGATTCCATGGTGTTCCCCTTTCGATAAGAACGAGATGTCCCGTGTATAAGAACGTTTGTAGATAAACTCAGTATATCTTACCATAAAAAAACACGTGTGGCAATATCCACACGTGCACACCGCTTGATTAGCGGGAGATACCGAGCGTTAGGAAGAGCGTACTGAGGAGAAAACCGATGCCCAGCACGGTGCCGATGACGCCGAGGGCAGAGCTTCCTAAGCGCCAACCCTTTGTCAGGGTGAGGTGAGTGTCCGTCGCCTCACATTCTGCTTTTAAGATATAGGAGCCGGGCGCGGCTTTGAAGGTGAAGAGTTCGGTCTTGCTATTCCTTCCGCGTGTGACGGACATCTGCGTCGCGCTCTTTTTTAGAAAAACCTCTTCTTTGGTAAAGGCGAGACAGATGGTCGGATGAAGCTTTTCAAAAATGTCCGCTGAGGGTTGTTTGCCAATGCCCCAGATGGCGTAGGTGCCGCTTTCTTTTAACGTGAAGGTCTTTTCCGTCTCACCGGCGGAAAGGCGCGTGATTTCATGCTTGGCAGATTTTGCAAGGCTGACGAGGGCGTTGATGGAGGCAGCGAGTAGAATGAGACCGACGGCGGTCAGCGAGATGACCAGCATGATGCGCTCCTTTCATCTTCATGGAAACGTGCAGATCAATCTTCAGGGGCGATGCCTGCCATTTTCAGCAGATACTTGGCGTTCGTCGTATGACAGCGGCCTTCTTTTCGCTTGTAGTCAAAGAGGATTTTGCCGTCCTTATAGTGCTCTTCAAAATGGCAGTTTTCAACGCCGCCTTCGGCTTCTAGGTCGCAGAGTTCGAAGTCATGGGTTGTGACGAGGGTGATGCACCAAGGCCTTGCCAGACGGCGCACTGTCTCTTCTGCGCCGTAGATGCGGTCGGCAGAGTTTGTACCCTTGAAGATCTCATCGATGAGAGAGAGCATGGGGTCTCTTTTCTTTGCATGTTCGACCATCTGTTTGATGCGGAGAATTTCGGCGTAGAATGTCGAGATGCCGCGCGAAAGGTCGTCGTTCACCTGTATGGAGGTGAAGATGCGCATGGGTGAGAGCGTGAGTTCTTTGGCGCAGACAGGCGCGCCCGCGTAGGCAAGGATGGCACTGATGCCGATGGTGCGCAGGTATGTTGTCTTGCCGCTCATGTTTGAGCCTGTGATGATCGTGGTTTTGTTGGAAAGCGAAGCGTCGTTTGCCGAGGTTTGTGCTTCGCCAATCAGCGGTGTCAAAAGCCCCTTGCCCTCGAAAAAAGGCGTGTCGCCTTCTTTAATCGTTGGGAAAAGCCATGTTTCGCGCGTCGTGCCGATGACGGAAAGCGAGAGGCAGAGTTCAAATTCTGACCAGACAGCGAGCCAGTCTGTGAGGCGGCTGCCCGAGTTTTTCTGCCACTTGCCGTAAGCGGTGAGCACGTGGAAGTCCCAAAGAAAGAGTGTGTTGGCAAGAGCGAAGAAGAAGATGTTTTCACGGGCAGAAGCGAGAGAAGCAATTTGTGCGAGCTTCTTGAGTCCGCTTGCCGCAGAGCGGGGACTGAGCAGCGGCGCAGCGATGTTTTGCAGTGCCGTGCTGCTGAATTTTTTTGCCTCGATTCTCGTAAAGAGCTTTTCATAGAGCTTTAAGTCCTGCGCCGCAAGTGCAATGGGAGAAAATGCCGCACTTGTGAGCGGATAGCTGGCAGACGCGATGATGAGTGATAGGAGGAAGAGGAGCTCGGGCACGCGAATGGAGCATGCGCCGAAGAGCGCTGTGAGTAGTGATGCAAAGGTCAGAATAGGGAGAAAACGCAGGGCGAGGAGCCAGTGCGGCAGGCGGAGCTTGTTTGTCTTTCCCGCTACAGCGCTGACGAGTGCCGCAGGGTCGTGTTTTGCTGGGAGGCGCGAGGAGATTTCGAGGAGCGAGAGCACAAGCGGCTTGTTTTCGATGAGTTCCCCCGCCGCTTCTTGGTGTGCCTTAATGGCTGCCGTGTCTTTCGGCGTGGGGGAGAGCGCGGCGGCGAGTTTTTCTCTGCCTCTTTTTGTCATTGCGGCACTCATGTATTGGAAGAGGGAAGCGCGGCCGAAAAGATGGAGGTCGATGCCCTGCGGCAAATCTTCGCGCAGAAAGTCTCTGCCATCGTCGTCCGGGGGGAGTTCGACCTCCTCTTCCTGTCCGTTTTCGTCGAGCTTCACTTTCGGCGGCTCGATCCAATGGCCGTCGATGCGTGCGAGATACCAGTCGATGAGATCGAGACGGCTTTCAAGATGGTCCATCTTCTCGAGCGTCTGCTGGTGGCGGCGTACGAAGGCGAAAAATGTGACGAGAAGAAGGATGCCGACGAGAAGGAAGGCGTGTGTGCCGTCCCAGCCCGCGGCAAAGGCGAAGAGCATGGCGAGAAAGGATACTGTCCGCAAGAGAACGAGGCGGTGCGTTTCCCTCTTTTTCCTTTGAAAGTCTGCCATTGCTTCTTCGCGCGCCGCTTCGTAAAAGGCGCGGCAGGAAGCCGCCGCGTGTCCCTTGCCGCGCGATACATCCTCGCCGCGTTTCTGGATGGCCGCGCGTATGGCTGCGGTCTCTGCATGAGTTCGGCTTTCATTTCCTTCACCGTAAAAGCGCATAAAATCTCCTTTGCTGTAAATTTTCCTTCTATATATTATCTAATCCAATGATATATTATCTAATCCAATGATGTCGTTTCGCTGCTGTGTATGGTGCAAATTATTTTCAATGTACACCTAAAGGTAGAGTATAGCAGAAAGGCGGGGGAAGAGCAATCGCTTATATTTTCTCTTCCATGCGTGCTTCCCTCTATTGACATTTTGCATGTTACCACATACAATTAAGGCTACTAATCCCGAGTAAATCTGTAAGGATTCCTCGAGCAAGAATCCGTAAGATAGAGCAGGCTCTGTGTTTCGTGCAGAATGCTTTGCCGTGCGCGGCGGTGTTATCATGCGGCAGCGCCCGGCAAAAAACATGCAGGCGGCATGAATCGGCAGGCCTGAAAGGAGAGTACTATGAGTCAGTTACTTGAAATCAAAGACCTTCACGCAGGGGTGGAAGGCAAGGAAATTTTGAAAGGGCTATCCCTTTCCGTCGGCAAGGGCGAAATTCACGTCATCTTGGGACCGAACGGTTCCGGCAAGTCGACGCTGATGAATCTTATCATGGGACATCCAAAGTATCAGATTACCTCCGGCACCATCGAGTTTGAAGGCGAAGAGCTCAACGACCTGCAAACCTTCGAGCGTGCACGCAAGGGGCTCTTTCTCTCGTTCCAGATACCAGAGGAGATTCCCGGCATTACGGTTGAAAATATGCTTCGCACGGCAAAGCAGGCGGTGACGGGCGAAAAAGTCAAGATTCTTCCGTTCCGCCGCGAGCTGAAAAAGCTCATGGAAGAACTGAAGATGAAGCCGGAGTATGCCGAGCGCTACTTGAACGTCGGCTTTTCGGGCGGTGAGAAAAAGCGCACGGAAATCCTCCAGCTCCTCATGCTGAATCCAAAGCTCGCGATGCTCGACGAGACGGATTCCGGCCTCGATGTCGATGCCGTGCAGATCGTTTCTGAAGGCGTTGCAAAGTTCCACAATGCAGA
>CAUVCH010000049.1:0-6829 GCA_963550265.1 uncultured Mitsuokella sp.
AATACCATTATTAGCGGTTGTTTCTACCTTATACGCCTTGATATTGTAACCCCAACTACCCCAAAAATGTATCTTAAAGGTACCATTATAATTATAGGTAACGCCATAACCACTATTATTATTCTTAATATCTTCACATCGAGGTGGTTCACCATATACGGATTTCACGTATTCACGACTTGCTCCCAAAGATATACCGCCCAAAACTCCTTCTTGTCTCGGAATAGACGCAGAAGCCAGTGCACTAAAGGAAAAAATGACAATAAAAGTGAGTAAAGGCAATATTTTTTTCATAACAAAAACCTCCCTATAGCAAATAGCAACTAAAAGAACGCCTATATTTAAAGATTCTTCTGTTTATTATAAATAATTAAAATACTCCTTGTATAGTATACTATATCCGCCAAAAATTATCAAGCAATTGTACTATAAATTACACACGGCATCACATGCGCAAAGCAGATCTATCTTTTCTCCTAAAATACCCCAGCAGAAGGATGAATGCACTGACGGCGAGACCGAGAAAGATCGGTTTGATGGGTGTACCGATAAGGGCGGAGGCGACGGCAATAAGCGTGGAAAGAACCATCGAGGCAATGGCGTAATTCGGTGCGATGACATGAGGATGTCTTATGGCAATCGTCAGCGGAAGGAAAACGCCGCCGCCGCGAAGTGCCATGGAAAGATACGTCCAAAAGAGAATCTCCGAATCCTCATGAAAGAGCGCAATAGCACTCGCAAGGACGACCGCAGCGAGGACGACTGCGCGCATGATGTGAAGCTGGAGTGCCGCCCCGAGTCCGTGAAAGAGGCGAAAGATGATGTCGCGCGAGACCATCGCACCGATGCCGAGCGATAGCCCTGCCACAGAACCGATGACGGAAAGCAAAATGCCGCCCATCGCGATGCCGCCGAGCAATGCCGGCTGATGTCCAAAGAGGAAGGCAGGAAGTGCGAGAATGGCGGGAAGCGATGGATCTGCCGCATGCATGTACATGCCGACGAGCGCGCATGGAAGCCCGATGGGGAGCACGATTGCCGCGGCCGTGAACGCCCCCACCGCTGCTGTCCGCGGCGTCGACGCTGAAAAAAGGGCTTGAATATAGGACTGCGTCGAGACGATGCCGACCACCATGGAGAGAAGGTTTGACAGAATCGTCTCGCCCCCTTCGTCAAAAAGGTCAAATGCCCCCGGCATCACGGCTTCTGCCATCGTTGGCTCGAAGAAAAACATCTGCCCTGCTGAAAATCCTGCGATAACAAGCGTAACCCAGATGATGACCATCTTGAGAATACCGCCGACACCTGCGCTCTTCATTCCACCAAAAAACGCATAGAGCATGACAAGGACAAAGAGAATGAAGGCTGCCATGCTGTCTTCTGTGCCAAAGACTGCTTTCAAAATAAAAATACCGGAAAGCGCACTTGCCACCGCACTGAACAGGATGCCCAGCGAAGAAACAACGCTTATAAAAATCTCTGCGCCGAGACCATAGTGCAGACGCAAAAATTGCGGAATCGTCTCAAGCCCGGTCTTGCGCATGGGATACGCGTAAAAAATCCCCAAGATAACCATACCGATACCGATGCCCAGCGTGAACCACCAGGCAGAAAGCCCGACCGATGCTGCCAGCTGTGCCGTACCAACCGTCGCACCGCCGCCGACGCACGTTCCCGCAATGCTGCCCGCAACGAGCGGCACGCCTGCCCGCCGCGCACTGACGGAGAAGCCTTCTGCCGATTTCACCTTTCGTGAAGAATAGATGCCGATGCCCATGACGACGACGAGCGTCAGGCACATGACGATGAGCGAAAGTCCCGAAATTTCCATAGCAAAACCTTCTTACCAAAATCCACACATCTTATTTGTTAAATGCAATCGTCCTATATATAGTAATCATGGATCAACTTGCCGTCGGCATCGAAGCCGCAGAACACAAAGAAAAGTATACCACAGAAAAGTAGTTTCCCGCATGCGAGAAATTCGCCGGGGCGTACCGCACACTTTCCCGTAACATGTAAGATAGAATCCGCCTTCCGAATCTACGTTACATGTTACGGACATGCGTGCCCCACGCAAACGCCTCGTTACGCAAGCGGTCGTGCATTTGTACGCTTAACAAGCGGCGGACTTCTTAAACGCGCTGCGCTTGGACGAAAGAAGTCCGCCGGGGCGTACCGTGCACTTTCCCCGCTTGCTTCACTAAGGTTTGCTTAGGCGCATCGTATTTTTCCGTAACATTTACGGTAGAGCCCGCCTTCCCTGCTGCATATACGATAATAAAAATCTATGGTATAATGAAAGAGATATTCCATCATGTAGTCTTTGCATGGTGACAAAGGAAGGATGTATATGCAGGCTGCGGATAAAACGACACAACAGGTCTTTTTCGAGGGCGTACATGATGGCATGCCTATCGCACTCGGTTACTTCGTCGTCTCTTTTGCGCTCGGCATCGCGGCAAAAAATGCAGGGCTTGACGCACTTCAAGGCTTTCTCACCAGCCTCTTGAACAACGCATCTGCCGGCGAATATGCGGGGTTCACCGTCATCGCAGGTGATGCGCCTTACCTCGAAATCGTCCTCATCACGCTGATCACCAATGCGCGCTACCTGCTGATGTGCTGCGCGCTCAGCCAGAAGTTTCCAAAGGAAACGCCGCTCTTCCACCGCATCCTCGTCGACTTCGACGTAACGGACGAAATCTTCGGCATCTCGATTGCACGAAAGGGCGCGCTGCACCCCTTTTACAACTACGGTGCCATGTCCGTCGCCCTCCCGGGCTGGTCGCTCGGCACGATGCTCGGCGTCGTCGCAGGCAACATCCTCCCGCCGAGCGTCGTCAGCGCGCTTTCCGTCGCGCTCTACGGCATGTTTCTCTGGATCATCATCCCACCGGCAAAGAGCGACCATGTCGTCCTTGCCCTCGTTGCTGCAAGTTTTCTTCTCAGTTTTCTGGCATCCGCCGCGCCGATGCTCTCCACACTTTCAGCCGGCACGCGAACGATACTCCTCACCATCCTCATCGCTGGTCTCGGCGCGTTTTTCTTCCCGGTAAAGAAAGGAGAGCACCGCGATGCAGCATGATATTTACATCTATATTCTCCTCATGAGTCTCGTGACGCTCGCCATTCGCATCGTCCCGCTCACCCTCATCCGCGGCGAGGTAAAAAGCACATTCCTGCGCTCCTTTCTCTATTACGTTCCCTATGTGACGCTCGCCGTCATGACCTTCCCCGCCATTACCGAGGCGACGCAAAGCCGCATCTCCGGCACGCTCGCGCTTCTCATCGGACTTCTCCTCGCGTGGCGCGGGTTCAGTCTCTTTAAGGTAGCCGCCGCCTGCTGTCTCATCGTCTTTGTCACAGAGCTCTTTCTCCTATGACTTTGCCTCGCGGAAGATGATCTTGGCAGGCAGTCCTTCTCTACAAACAAAAAACCGAGAGAACATTCCCTCGGTTTTTTGTTTGCACAAATTCATTTATCTTTTCGGAAAAAAGAGCTGCAGTACCTCGTGGCTTGGCCTTTTCCCCAGATAAGAACCAATGAGGAAGAGTACCAGCGACACGGTAAAGCCAATGGTGATTTGATGCAGCCCCATGAGCTTGACGCCCGCCGCCATGGAAGCGCAGTAGGCGATTGTGCCGCCCGCCATGGAGAGCACGGCTCCCGTACAATTCGCCTTCTTCCAGAAGAGACCGAACACGAGCACCCAGAAGAAGGCCGTCTCCAAGCCGCCGAAGGCGAACATATTGATGAGCCAGATGAGTGCCGGCGGCGTACGAGCGATGAAAAACACGGTGACGCCAATGGCCGCCGTGACGAAAACCGAGAGCATGCGCACATGTCGTTCCAATGGAACGATGCCCTGCTTCGCCTTTTGATGCAGATAGACATCTTTGATAATCGCGGACGAAGCGACGATAAGCAGCCCCGAAATCGTCGAGATGGATGCCGCGAGCGGACCGATGATGGCAAAGCCGACGAGCTCGCGCGGCATGGCATGAACAATCGCCTGCGGGATGATGGAGTCTACACCGCCATAGGAGGCAGCCGCCCCGGTCAGCACACCGTGCGCAAGAATTCCCGTAAAATTCACACCGATATTCATGAAACCGACGACAATCGTTCCGATCAGCATCGCCTTATGCAGGCTCTTCGTATCCTTGTAGCTGATGCCGCGAACAACAGACTGCGGCAGCGCAATGGTCAGCACACCGACCAAGAGCCACTGCGTAAAGTAGATGCCAAGCGGCAGATTCTCCGGTTTGAGCATCTCCGGGTGTTCGGCGGCAATCCCATCCATGATGCTGATGAAGCCGCCGCCTGCGTCGAGCACGTAGTAAAGCAGCAGCACGATGCCTGCCATCATGACGAGTGCGCAGAGCGTGTCCGTAATCGCAACGGCGCGAAAGCCGCCAATTGCGGTATAAAAAACGACGACAAGCCCGAAGAGGATAAGCCCCGTCTCATAAGAATAGCCCGTCACTGCTTCAAAGAGCTTTGCGCCGCCGACGAACTGCGCGGTCATTGTTCCGCAGAAGAAGAGTACAATGATGAATGCCGAGAGCGCGGCGAGTGCATCCGAGTCAAAACGCGCACGAATGATATCGACCACCGTCACCGCATCGATTTTTCGCGAGAGCAGCGCTACCCGCTTGCCGAAAACGCCAAGTACAAGAAAGATTGCCGTGACCTGTACAATTGCCATGTAGATCCAGCCGAAGCCCACTGTAAATGCCATGCCTGGACCGCCGACAAAGGAACTGACGGAGCTATACGTCGCCACCGTCGTCATCGCGAGTACGAAGCCGCCGAGGTCGTGGCTCCCGATGAAGTAATCATGCACAAAGCGCGTCCCTGCCGCCCGGCGGCGCACCCAAATGCCGACCGCGACCATCAGCCCCATGAAGACGAGTAGTGGAAGAAGCGCCAAAAGATTTCCCTCAGTCATCGCGCGCCTCCTTCAGCTCCATATCCTTGAAGCCACAGAGCAGCACGCGAACGCCGAGCACAGCAAAAAGCCAAACCCCGAGCGAGCCAAAGATCGCCCACAGCGGAATGTGACAGAGAGCGACCTTTGGAAACAGGGCATAGAGCCCGAATCCTGCAAGAAGCCAGAAGACAATAAGCAAGACGAGCAGCAGCGCCGTCCCCCCTGCCTCTCTTCGCACCTGTCGATACGTTTCAAATGTATTCATTTTTCCTCCTTGTACAGTCGTGCCCACAGTATTTCAGCGCGTACCGTCGGGGATTATCATACAGCAAAGGAAAGGAAATAGCAAGAAAAGCGGAAGCAGTACATCCCCTCTATGATGTACTGCCATACGATTTGACGAAGCAAAATCAACGCATTATACTGATGTTCGTGAAAATGGAGGAGAAAGCAGCATGAATACGTTTGAAATCATCAAGACGAGAAAGAGCGTCCGCACCTTCGACGACAGACCATTGACGAAAGAAGACCGTGATGCCCTCGCCCGCTATGCAGAGAGCATCCGAAATCCCTATGATATTCCAGTGAACTTTTTATTCTTAGATGCAAAAGAGCACGGGCTTTCCACGCCGGTCATCCGCGGTGAACATCTCTACGTCGCCGCTAAGATTGCAAAAGTGCCGCATCTTGAAGAGGCCTACGGCTATTCGTTCGAAAAGCTCATTCTCTACGCATGGTCACGCGGCATCGGTACGACGTGGATTGGCGGCACGATGAATCGCGCCCTGTTTGAAAAAGAGGCAGGAACGCAGGCGGAAGAGTACATGCCCTGCGTCAGCCCGCTCGGCTATCCCGCGGACGAAACATCTGCCGTGGAGCGAAAGATTCGTACCAGCGTGCACGCAGATGAACGGCTCGCCCCAGAGGATCTGTTTTTTGAAAAGGACTTTTCCACGCCGCTTCATGCAGATGCAGTAAGCGAAGCACTGGAAGCCGTCCGCTGGTATCCATCCGCTGCCAACGTACAGCCTTGCCGCATTGTCAAAGACGGGAATGCCTACCACTTCTACGAGAAGCATACCAAGCGCCTGAGAGCTCACGCGGTGTGGGACATTCAGCGCATCGACATGGGCATCGCGCTCTGTCACTTCATGGGCATGACCGATGGAAAACTCAGCATCGCCAATCCGAAAATTGCTGCCAAAGACGACACAGAGTACATCGCCACGGTAACCATATCGGAAGGGTAAAGATACCCTGAATCCCGCCGCTTAACCAAGCACGGTATCGAGCAGCATCATCAACGTGAAGCCAAAGGCAAAGGTCAAAACGCCGACGTCCGAATGCTCACCGGCGCTCATCTCGGGAATGAGTTCCTCGACGACGACATAGAACATCGCACCTGCGGCAAAGGCCAGAAAGTAGGGCATAAAGGGCGTGATGGCTCCTGCAAGGAAAATGGTGAGTGCGCCGCCGATGGGTTCAACAATGCCGGAGAGAACGCCCGCAACGCATGCCTTATGCCGGTTCATGCCGCTCGATGCCAGCGGCATCGATATGATGGCACCCTCGGGAAAATTCTGAATGGCGATGCCAAGACTCAGCGCGAGCGCACCGCCGATTGTGATGTCCGTGCTTCCCGTCAGCCAACCCGCAAGAACGACGCCGACCGCCATGCCCTCCGGGATGTTGTGAAGTGTCACCGCAAAGACGAGCATCGTATTTTTTGACAAAGAAGCGCGAAGGCCTTCCATGCCTTCCGCTTTTTTTGCGTGCATATGAAGATGAGGAATGATGCGGTCGAGCGCGAGAAGGAACAGTGTGCCGAGCCAGAAACCCAAAATTGCCGGCATGCACGCGAACTTTCCGAGCGCTGCACTCTCATCGATCGC